>CAYUEJ010000338.1:0-2198 GCA_964442565.1 uncultured Candidatus Epulonipiscium sp. | reverse complement strand
CACAGGAGAGTGTAAATAAATATTTAGGGCTTTTTAAAGGAATGGAAGCAGCAGTTGCAGCAGGAATTGTTGCGGGTGACCCTAATAAAGAGCTTGAAGTTATAAGTTTTGTAAGCGAAGAAGATAAGGCCAATATAAAAACATATGTAGAAAATACAGATATAACTGTAAAACATCTAGACCAGGGTCTTGTATTTGATATAGTAATCATCTGCTGGGCAGATAAAGATTATGTTAAAGTAAGGATTGCTAATTATCATACTAATATTGTCTTAATAGAGAAGAACGGTGAAAAGCTCTTAGAAAATCCAGTTATTGGTGAGAGTCAAGAGGGCTTAACAGACCGTAGCCTTTTAACAACCGAGGATATATGGGATTTTGCTACAAGCTGCGATGTTGAAGATGTTAGGGAAATTCTAGAAAAACAAATAGAGTGTAATATGTCTATAGCAGAAGAAGGCCTTCGTGGGTCCTACGGGGCTAACATAGGTTCAGTTATCCAACAATCATATGGTAATGGAATTAAAAGTCGTGTAGTTGCAAAGGCAGCGGCAGCTTCTGATGCCAGAATGAATGGTTGTGAGATGCCTGTGGTGATTAATTCTGGATCAGGAAATCAAGGCATGACATGTTCGGTGCCTGTGATAGAGTATGCAAGAGAATTAGGAGTAGACGACGAAAAGCTTTTAAGGGCACTTACTCTTTCAAACCTACTCACAATCCATCAAAAAACAGGAATAGGAAACCTATCAGCCTTTTGTGGTGTTGTTTGTGCTGGAACAGCTGCAGGGGCAGCAATTGCCTACTTACAGGGGTGGAGGCCTTAATGAGATAAGCCATACTATTGTAAACTCCCTTGCAACAGTATCAGGAATGGTATGTGACGGAGCCAAGGCGTCATGCGCAGCAAAAATTGCATTCTCAGTTAATGCAGGACTTTTAGGATACGATATGTATGTTATGGGAAATCAGTTTTATTGCGGCGAAGGCTTAGTGACTAAAGGTGTTGATAATACAATCAAAAATATTGGACGCCTAGGACGTGAAGGAATGAAGGGGACTAACAAAGAAATTATTAAAATGATGACAGAGTGAGTCATCAGAATTGCTAGGGAAATACTAGAAAAATTAAAAGAGGTAGGAAATGAATAATTTGACAAGAGTTAAGCAGCCTTTTAAGTACAATAATAAAAAAGAGTTTCATGATCAATTAGCCCAGTGGGTTGGGGATATTTTATATGATACCCTTCCAGATTTAGGATATGAGATTAGGGATGAGCAGATATATACAGCCTTTCAAATCGCAGATGCCATATGTGATAGAAGAGTCCATCTAGCCGAGGCGGGGCTTGGAACAGGTAAGACATTCGCCTATTTACTATCAGCAATTCCATATGCCCGCCTTACTGGGAAACCGGTAGTTATTGCCTGTGCAACAACGGCTCTTCAGGAGCAACTTGCAGGGGATAGTGGCGATGTTAGAATACTGTCCAAATCACTGGGATTGGAAGTAGATGTGCGTATGGCTAAGGATCCACATCAGTACATATGCGATGTTAGGGCAAGTGAAAACATAGATATAATGCCTGATGAAGTTAAGCTGTGGATAAATAAGACAAAGGTAGGTGAAAGATCAGAGATACCAAGTATCTCTGATTTAGAGTGGAAAAAAATAAAGTGGGAAGAGTCAATGCCTTGTGATATATGCTCAAGCAGGGGTTTTTGTAGACCCATTAAGGCAAGGGAGCAGTATAGGCTTACAAGGGATTTACTTATAGTAGACCATGAAACATTTTTCCATGATTTATGGACAAGGCAGGACCGACTAGATAGTGGCTTATTGCCCATTTTGCCAGACTATAGCGCAGTTATTTTTGACGAGGGACATAAAATCCTTCTACCGGCATCTATGCAGGCAGGTGAGAAAATTGATGAGTATGACCTAGACGAAATGACTACAACGATTGCAGAGCTACAAGGAGCTAGGGACTCAATAGTTTTAACAGCTGATTTAATGGAAGATGCTATAAACTGGTTTTTTACCCATCTGCATAGCTCGGCTATGAAAGATGAAAGGGCAAAGAGGCTATCAATTAAAAGAAATGAGCCCTTGCTAGAAGCTGCAACTAATCTTAGAAAGATATTAGATAATCTTCTATTAGAGATGCAAATAGAACAGGAGTTATATACTGAGTCAC
>CAYUEJ010000337.1:0-2229 GCA_964442565.1 uncultured Candidatus Epulonipiscium sp. | reverse complement strand
AAAGAAAGGAATATAAAGCAATGAAAATTATAATGGTAGGAATAAGTTACCAAACATCCTCTGTTGAGATTAGGGAGAAGCTATCTTTTTCTAACCAAAAGTTAGACAAGGCGTATAATAAACTTAAAAATATAGCAGGAATAAAAGAAGCCCTAATTTTAGACACATGTAATAGAACAGAAATCTATGCTTATGTTTCTAAAGAGTGTCATACAGATATAATTTTAGATTTTTTTATATCCTTTCATAATTTAGAAGATAAATGGAAAGAATGTTTTTATCAATATAAAAATAATAAGGCGGTGGAACATCTATATAGGGTTGCAACAGGGCTTGACTCTATGGTTATAGGTGAGGACCAAATACTTGGGCAAGTCAGACTAGCCTACGAAAAAGCGGCAGACATGGGGGCGAGTGACAAGATATTTAATACCCTGTTTAGATATGTTATTACAGCTGCTAAGAAAATAAGAAGCAATGTAATGGGGGATAACCCACCACTTTCAATAAGTACAATAGCTGTTAAGTTTATAAAAAAACAATTCCCAGATTTAGAAAGTAGAAAGGTTTTTGTTCTAGGAGTTGGGAAAATGAGTGCCATTACTATACAAAACCTTATTGCAGAAGGGGTAGAGCAAATATATGTAGCTAATAGAACCAAGCATAAAGCAAAACAATTACAGACATTTTTCCCGCAAATAAAAGTAATTCCATATGAGGAAAGGCTAGGGGTAATGGCCGAGTGTGACGTAACTATAAGCTCAACAAGTGCCCCCCATTATATTATTAACAAAGAAATGTTTATGCCATATTACAAGGGTAAGGCTACACAATTTGTTGACCTATCAATCCCTAGGGATATAGACCCTTCCCTTGATAATGTGGATGGTATTACGGTATATACTTTAGATAATCTTAAAGACGTATCAGATGAAAATATGGAGCTACGCGAAAAGCAGGCCAAAGAAGCAGAATATGCGCTAAAGATAGAACAAAATAGGTTTTGGGAATGGTATACATGCCAAAGCGTTGTTCCGACCATATCCTTCTTGCAAAAATACTATACAGATATTGCAGAGCAAGAAATTGAATCTTTAATGTCAAGATTGGGGCATTTAGATGAAAAAGATAAAAAACTTATTGATACAGTTTCAAGAAGTATGGCACGGAAACTATTTAATACTCCTATATTGCAAATGAAAGAGTGTGCTAAAAACGGGGATAGTCAAATAGTATGCCAGATGATTGAGGATTTATTTGAATTACCAGCAAACAATTAAGGAGGCAATTCAATTGCAAACAACATTTAAAGTTGGAACAAGGGGTAGTAGACTGGCACTTGTGCAAACCAATTGGGTTATTGATAAGCTAAAAAAGCATTATCCAGACTACAAATTCGAGATTTGCATAATCAAAACACAAGGTGATATAAAAAAAGATACCCCCCTGGAAATAATAGGTGGGAAAGGTGTTTTTGTTAAGGATATACAAAAAGCCTTATTAGATAAGACCATAGATTTTGCAGTGCATAGTATGAAAGACGTTCCGGCTAGACTACCTGGGGGATTAACCATGGGGGCTATACCCATACGTGAAAATCCGCAAGATGTTCTTATTTCTACCAGTGGGCAGACTCTAGAGGAGCTTCCAAAAGGGGCTAGAATTGGCACAAGTAGTCTAAGACGGGTACTCCTTGTTAAAGAACTCCGTCCTGATATAGAAACACTACCCATTAGAGGTAATGTGGAAACTCGTATTAAGAAGATGAGGGACGGTGAATATGATGCAATTATACTAGCAGCAGCGGGTCTACATCGTATAGGTGAGGATTTAACAAGTCAGATTACCCAGTATCTTCCTATAGATAAGTTTATCCCGGCAGTAGGGCAAGCAGCCCTAGGCATAGAAACCCGGGCTGGTAGTAGGGCAGAAGTAATTCTTGGGGCTATCCATGATAAGGAAAGTGCTTATGCTGTAGGGGCAGAACGTGCATTTTTAAGAAAACTAAACGGAAACTGTAAAATCCCCATAGCAGCCCATGCAAAAGTACAAGATGGTGAGATAATAATAAAGGGTGTTATAGCTAAGAATAAGGATACAAGGCTTTATTATGGATGTAAAAAAGGGCCAATCGGCGACTTTGAGGAAATAGGTGCTAGTTTAGCAGAAGAAATAATAGATAAGGCTGGTATTAGCTTAGAGAATTGGTTAGAAATACAGGAAAGGAAA
>CAYUEJ010000336.1:0-2231 GCA_964442565.1 uncultured Candidatus Epulonipiscium sp. | reverse complement strand
AACTTTATGCTAACCTGTCTATCAAGATGCTCATACCATACTTTATACGTTACATTTATCAAGTTTTCGCCCTGTTTTTTTTCACTTATAATTTGGGCACCTAGCAACTTTTTAAATGAATATTGTGCTTCTAATCTTTCTTCACTATTATTATGTCTTCTATTCCAAGTACTTTGGGTATATTGGACCATGGTTGTCCAATCTTGCTTTTCCCAACACTCCAAGTACTTCGAAGCAACATATGAGGGTGTATTTGGCTCATAGTCATCTGGGTTGTTATGCGGTATATTTAAATGGCTAATATCTTTGTCCATATCCTCTGTATCCTCATTTCTTTCATCGTGTTTATTTATAATATCTTCTAGTTCCTTTATTAATTCTTCATCAAATAACATTTCATATTCATTTTCTTCCTCTTCCGTTTCACTATCTAATTCCTCATTCCCAGTAACATTCATTTCTTCAGCTATCGTACCCCCAAGATTACTACCTACCTTCTGAGAAGTAGCAAATAATGATATTGCAACCCCCCACACCATTGCCATCAGCACAAACATCATTAACAAAAGTATGATTATCCACTTCTTTATCTTTTCATTATCCATTAAATCCCCCCTTTATGTATTACATAATATAATACCATGAATAATCAAAGATTTCTTAATTTCTTGTCACATCTTGCATAAATTTAGTCACCAAATCATTTTTATCATCGAATATAGCACTTGTAAAGTTATTAATCTCCTCTTTTACCTGTGCAATCCCCTTTTCGTCTGTATCAGCTATAGTTAAATACATGCTAACATCTGGGGAAAATATGAAGCGCTTAAAAAGATTGCTCTCTGATTTATCTACCTTATACTGGTACTCTGTTAGGAGTCTTAGGTCACTAGGTGTATTAAAATTCCCCACCATTTTACTGACTCCATCATTTATATCTTTTAAAATATCCTGTATTTTAACTAATACTTTATTTCTAGCTGCTTCTACTATTTTAGCATCCTGACCCTTACTTGATAGTTGCAGGTTCAGCATATCAGCCGCTTGTCGTTTTAGCACCTCAACTACTGACATTTTATTCTGCTTTACACCCTTATCGTCCTCTTTAGCTTTGGCTAAATCTGCCCTACTCTCATATAGGTCTATATCAGGGCTGTGCTTATCTTGGATATCGTTAATTCGATCCCTTATTGTCTTAGCTTTAGCTTTAGTTTTTTTCCCCTTTTTATCCTTCTTTAACATATCCGCAAGATTATCAGGCACCACTACATCTGGTTTTTCAAACGCTGGCTCTTTAACTCCGCTTGTTCCTTCTCTATTCTCTCTCATTATCGCTTTTTCATCTTCAGGCGTCATAGGCTCGCCATCTACAGGGGGGCTATCAATCTTGGGTGCTATTCTTTTGTTGTTTAGCTCATCTATTTTAGACATTGAGTTATCTATAGCATTATCTAATCCATTTAGGGCTCTTTGAGAAGCTTCTGATGCAGCTTGAAAGGCATCACCAATACCTGGGATCCACCCTAATAATCTTTCCAAAGCCCCTAAAATTAAATCTATTCCCCAAAGCTTATATCTAACAAAACCTAAGAATCCTAACTTTACCAGTTCAATCCCCATTAAAAATATAGTCGTGAAGTTTTCAAATCCACCAGTTAGTTTTATAATCCCTAGTAGCAATAACCCTACAAGGGTTATTATAAATCCTATCGGACTTGCATTTTGAGCTGCGGTTAAGGCCCATTGGGCTTTTGTAAGAAACCCTATAGCTCCTGTTACTGCACCTATAACAGTACTTACAGCTGCTGCTACTTTAAAAGTTACAAATGCACCTGTTAATGCTTTTACCACTGTAATAGCACCAGATAAGTTATTATCTATAAAACTAGCTACACTATCTATGCCTTCTATTATCCCGTCTATATTATTAAGCAGGTTATCGAACTGGTCTATTATTGTTATAACTACCCCAGCTATGCTGCCGGCCAAACTATCTAGGGTTCCATTCTCATCAAGTCTAACAAGGCTTTCATCAACCTTGTTTACTGCTTCTGATATTTGCGGAAAGTAATTATCGGCTATATCTAATTTAAATACAGCTATCTTGGCCTTTATACCATCAAATGTTGCCGAAAGGGTGCTATTCATCTTGTTAAATGCTTCCTCAGTATCCCCCCCTGCATTTTGCATATCCAACAAGTCTTGAGTAAATTCTTCCTTTCCCTCTGTAA
>CAYUEJ010000335.1:0-2238 GCA_964442565.1 uncultured Candidatus Epulonipiscium sp. | reverse complement strand
CATTACAACTAGAATCTGTATATAAATAAATTTCATTTGTGTTAGTGGATTTTAGGTACTCACGCAAATTCGCAACAAGCTTTTTACCTACGCCAAGACCACGAGAACTTTCTGTTACTGCAAACAGTGTTAGAACACCATCAAATTTCTTACCACTACCTACAAGGAGCTCATGATATATCTTATGCATTCTTTTATAATCACTTATACTTTCTTTTGCACCTATAGCCTGTACTGCCATTACAAGGGAATACCAACCCATTGTTACAATAGGCTTTAGGTGTTTTAATATGCTATAATCACTTTTTGCATTACCAAGTATAATCCCTATAACCTTTTTATCCTTTTCTGCAACACAGCTAAAAGTTTCCTCTGCAAGGCAGCTTTGCAAATATATCTTCAACACCGTCTTTAAAACCTTTGGATTATTAACATATTTATAAAGCCCAAAACTTTCATTTATAATTGCTTCTATCTCTTTGTAGTCGCATTTTTTTATCTCTCTATATATTACTTCACTCATAAAACCATCCATTCCTAATTTTCTATAATAATCTTTTTAGCCCTTAGTATTGATGTAGCACTCATAGAAAATTCATCTAGGCCATATTCTAGAAGTGTTGGAATGGCCTTGGGATCACCTGCCATTTCCCCACACATACCAACCCACTTACCATGCTTATGGGCTCCGTCTATTGTCGTCTTTATGAGGCTTAAGACTGCTGGGTGCATAGGATCATACAAGTAAGATACTTTTTCACTCATTCGGTCCACAGCTAGGGTATACTGAATCAAATCGTTGGTTCCGATAGAAAAGAAGTCAACATACTGGGCTAGTTGTTCTGCACATACAGCTGTAGCTGGTATTTCCACCATAATCCCCCACTGTATTTGATCAGAGTAGGCAATTCCTACAGCCTTTAGCTCCTCTTTACATTCTTCCACAACTTCCATTGCTTCTTGTAGCTCTGCAAGTCCTGATATCATTGGGAACATCACAGCAAGATTACCATGGACAGACGCTCTAAGAAGGGCTTTTAGTTGGGGTTTAAATATATGCTTTTGATCTAAACAAAGCCTTATAGCTCTGTATCCTAAAAAGGGATTCATCTCTTCTGGCATTGGTAGGTAAGGCAATATCTTGTCACCGCCAATATCAAGGGTCCTAATGACCACTAACTTACCAGCCATTTTATCTAGTACATATTTGTAACTCTCATACTGCTCATCTTCTGTAGGTGCACTATTTCGGTCCATATATAGAAACTCTGTTCTAAATAAGCCTATCCCGTCTCCCCCATATGCAATAACCGCATCTACATCTTCAGGTTGCCCGATATTACCAGCAACTTCTATTCTTTTGCCAGCTTTTGTCACAGCCTCAGCGTCAATGTATTTCCCTAGTTTTTTCTCTTCATCTAGGAAGGCCTGTATTTTTGCTTTGTAGGCACTTAATGTTTCTGGATCTGGATTAATGATTACGTTACCATTAATCCCATCCACAATCACTGTGTCTCCATCTTTAACAAGTTTTGTAATATCCTTTAGGCCAACAACAGCTGGTATTTCAAGGGTTCTAGCCATAATCGCTGAGTGGGATGTACTCCCACCTATGTTGGTTAAAAACCCGCTGACCATACGCTTATCTAATTGAGCCGTATCAGACGGCGTTAAGTCGTTGGCTACAATAATTGTGCCAGCTTCTTTAATTTCAAAGCCAATAGATTTTCCTGCAAGGTTTGCTATGAGCCTTGTCGCAACGTCTTTGATATCTGCCGCTCTTTCTCTCATATAAGGATCATCCATAGATTCAAAAATGTCAACAAACATATCCCGAACAATACTTACTGCGTGCAAAGCATTAAGACCTTTATTTTCTATCTCTAGTGCCATTGCACCAGTAAACTCAGGATCTTGTAACACCATTATATGGGCTTCAAAGACTGCTGCTTCGTCTTCTCCCATAGTGGTGAGGGCTTTTTCTTTGATAAGTTCAAGCTGACTACGAGACGTTCCAATGGCTTGATCAAAAGCGGCCTTTTCCTGAACTGGGTCTTTTGCGGGCTCAGAACTAATGGTAATCTCTTCCTCATCTTTTAAGAACACCTTACCAATTGCATATCCTTTTGAAGCTGCTATTCCTGTTTTCATCATCTATTCCCCCTGTCTACAAATTAAGAAGGGATATAAATATCCCTTCTTAATTTGTATCTATCTAGTTAAACGTTAATGGCCTTA
>CAYUEJ010000334.1:0-2242 GCA_964442565.1 uncultured Candidatus Epulonipiscium sp. | reverse complement strand
TCGTGAGCTATTAGACGAATACGATTTCCCAGGTGATGATACACCAATCGTTACAGGATCAGCGCTTAAAGCACTTGAAGATCCAGATTCAGAGTGGGGAGATAAGATTGTTGAGTTATTCGAACAAATCGAAGCTTACATTCCAAATCCAGAGCGTGATGTAGACAAGCCATTCCTAATGCCAGTAGAGGACGTATTCTCAATTACAGGACGTGGAACAGTTGCTACAGGTAGAGTTGAAAGTGGTGTTCTTACAGTACAAGACGAGATCGAACTTGTTGGTATTGCAGAAGAAACACGTAAAGTAGTATGTACAGGAGTTGAAATGTTCCGTAAGCTTCTTGACCAAGCACAAGCTGGTGATAACATCGGTGCTCTTCTTCGTGGTATTCAAAGAGACGAAATTGAGCGTGGACAAGTATTAGCTAAACCAGGTTCAATCAAACCTTACAAAAAGTTTTTAGCAGAAGTATATGTTCTTAAAAAAGACGAAGGTGGACGTCACACTCCATTCTTCTCAAACTATAGACCACAATTCTTCTTCAGAACAACAGACGTTACAGGTGTTTGTAACTTACCTGAAGGTGTAGAAATGTGTATGCCAGGCGATAACGTACAAATGAGCATTGAGCTTATTAACCCAATCGCAATGGAAAAAGGTCTTCGTTTCTCAATCCGTGAAGGTGGTAGAACAGTAGGCGCTGGTACAGTATCAGAAATTATCGAATAATTTCTCAAATAAAAACTGACTTAGATTATTCTAAGTCAGTTTTTTTGCCTCAAATATTTAGATTTAGCATAGTTTCCAAGCTAGGCCTAGCTGATAAAAATGCAGTAAGAGTCTTATAATTTGTAATAAGTTTATCTAAATCTTTTCGCTCACCAGATTTTGTTGCGCGAATCATGATATTTTTTGGAGTATGCTCCATATCTATAAATTCCACAAGCTGGGTCTTATAACCTGAGATCTCAAGAATTTGTGCACGGATACCATCCGTTGCTAAGGCAGCAAACCTTTCTTTTATAATCCCGTAATCTAAAATAGGTGCTAATATATCATTATTTATCTGAGTATATAGCTCGTTGTGACAGCACGGGACAGATAAAATTACTTTAGCATTCCACTTAACTGCTTTTGCAAGAGCAGCATCTGTGGCTGTGTTACATGCATGAAGTGAAACGACCATATCAACCTCATCATATTCTGTGAAGTGTTCAATATCCCCAACCAAAAACCTAATTCCCGTTAAATTTAGTTTTTGAACTAAGTTATTGCAGGTAGTGATAACGTCTTGCTTAAGATCTAGCCCTACGACTTCTATATCTAAGGAGCATAAATCTTTTAGGTAATAATGCAGGGCAAAGGTTAGATATGATTTACCACAGCCAAAGTCTATAATACGTATTTTCTTATCTCGTGGTAGATCCTGGGTAACATCTTTGACAAGTTCTACAAACCTGTTAATTTGCCTAAATTTATTATATTTATTTTTAATAACTAGGCCTTCCTTATTCATAACCCCGAGTTCAACAAGAAATGGAACAGCTAGTCCATCTTCAAAAATATATTGTTTTTTCCTATTATGTGATAGTGGTATAGGCTGTTAGTTTTTGCTGGGGGCTTTTTCTATAATAGTGACCTTCATTTTCTTACTAATTAAGACTTGATAGTCATGGCCTAGAGTATATATATTGATTTGTTTCATAAAGGTTGATAATTCATTGCAGCGTTCATGTAGCTGCTGGGGCAGGAGGTTTTCGTGGGTTGCCTTTTTTGGAAATACGTATTCAAGATGATAATGCAGCTCTTCTTTAATAAGGATGGGCTTAAGCTTAACTTGGGTGTAAGGGGTTTCGTTTTTATTACGTACATTGCTAAATGTAGCAGCTATTAGTGATTCATCTTTAATTATTTTATGCCATAAGTTTTGAAGATTTTTCATTTTGATTCCTCGCTTTTCTTATTTGTGATTTAATTTTAACCTCTAATCATAAAATCGTCAATTAGGTACCTTTCATACGGTTAATAAAAAAACTTAAAAAAAAGACTTGTACTTTGTAAATTTATAATGTATAATAGGTTTGTTGTGACATTGAGAGCAATGAAGCGGGAGGTTACCACCTAGTGATAGGTGAATTTCTGCCAAGCAATGTCCGGTTCACGAAACCAGACGATGAGGTCACTGTACTTAAATGGGTATATTAAGCTGACGCTATACTTTTATGGCATGTTATGCATTTT
>CAYUEJ010000333.1:0-2244 GCA_964442565.1 uncultured Candidatus Epulonipiscium sp. | reverse complement strand
TAATTTGTGCAAATGAACAAATTATCCTTGCTAAAGTTCCTTTGTTTGAATGATGATATAACTATTAGCTTATCATATACTATAAATATGTATATAATAACTAAATAATAAATTTTAAGGGGGAGTAAATATGGAAGTTTCAGCATTAGGAGCAATTGTAGGACTAGCTTTAGCGATTTACATGATTATTAAAAAGGTACATCCTGTATATGGATTAATGTCAGGGGCACTTGTAGGTGGATTAGTGGGGGGTGCTTCGCTTGTCGACACAGTATCACTAATGATTGGCGGAGCGCAGGGTATAATGCCAGCTATCCTAAGAATTATATCAGCAGGTGTATTAGCAGGAGTATTAATTGAGTCAGGAGCAGCAGAAAAGATAGCAGAAAGTATTGTAGATGCCTTAGGTGATTCTAACTCTATTATTGCCCTAGCGGCTGCAACACTTATTTTAACATCAGTTGGAGTATTTATTGATGTATCTGTTATAACCGTAGCACCAATAGCCCTTGCTATTGCAAAAAGAGCAGGACTATCCAAACCAGGTATCTTAGTTGCAATGATTGGCGGGGGAAAAGCAGGTAACCTTATGTCACCTAATCCAAATGCTATTGCAGCATCAGATGCATTTGGGGTGCCACTTACAAGCATTATGGCATCAGGAATCATACCAGCTATAGTAGGATTTGCTGTTACAATTATTATTGCAAAAAAGATTTCTCAAAAAGGGACTATGGTGGAGTCAAATGAAATTACAGTTGATAACTCTGAAAAGCCAAGCTTATTTGCATCATTAGTAGGTCCTTTAGTAGCAATTATATTACTTGCATTAAGGCCATTGTTTGATATTCAAATTGACCCATTAATAGCACTACCAGTTGGTGGGATTGTAGGGGTTATATGCATGGGAAGAATAAAAAACCTTAATCAGTACGCACTAGCTGGTCTTACAAGAATGACTGGAGTTGCAATACTACTAATAGGAACAGGGACCATAGCGGGAATTATAGCAAATTCACAGCTTAAGGATGTTATCATTAGCGGATTAACAACACTAGGTCTACCAGCATTCTTATTAGCACCAGTAGCAGGAATACTTATGTCAGCAGCAACTGCATCAACAACATCAGGTACTGCTGTAGGAAGCCAGGTATTTGGTCCTACACTATTAGGCCTTGGTATTGAAGGTAAAGCAGCGGGGGCTATGATTCATTCAGGGGCAACAGTGCTAGACCACCTACCACACGGAAGCTTTTTCCATGCAACTGGAGGAAGTGTATATATGAGTATGCAAGATAGGTTAAAGATTATGCCTTATGAAACATTAATAGGATTATCAATGACATTAACATCAACAATTATATTTGGACTATTAAAGTTACTATAGTAAAGGGTGGGTGTATATGAAGTTTATATTAGCGCCGGATTCATTTAAAGAAAGTATGAGTGCAAAAGAGGCAGCTGAAGCTATGGAAAGGGGAATAAAGAAGATATTCCCTGATGCTAATTGTCTTATAGTACCGATGGCTGATGGTGGAGAGGGGACAGTTCAGTCCCTTGTAGATGCAACAAGGGGTCAGATTATTAAGGAGAGGGTAACTGGACCTTTAGCCAATGAAGTTGAGGCAGAGTTTGGAATTTTGGGTGATAAGGAGACGGGAATAATAGAAATGGCTAGCGCAAGTGGGTTAATGCTTGTTCCACCAGAACAAAGAAATCCGCTTATAACTACTACCTATGGAACAGGTGAGTTAATTAAAAAAGCCCTTGACTTAGGGGTTAAAAAGTTCATAATTGGTATAGGTGGAAGTGCAACTAATGATGGTGGGGCGGGTATGCTCCAAGCATTAGGTGCAAAATTATTAGATAGTAATGGAAAGGAACTACCATTTGGTGGAGGAGCCCTAAGCAAGTTAGATAAAATCGACCTAACTAATTTTGATAATAGAATTGAACATATTGAGGTAAAGGTGGCTTGCGATGTAAATAACCCCCTAACTGGGGATGATGGTGCCTCAAGAATTTTTGGACCACAAAAGGGGGCAGATGAAGAAACAGTTAAGCTACTTGATAAAAATCTCCATCATTTTTCTAATATAATAAAGAAGACAAATGGTAAAGACATTGAGTTTTATCCAGGAGCCGGTGCAGCAGGAGGATTAGGGGCAGGGCTACTAGCCTTTCTAGATGCAGAGCTTAAAAAGGGCGTGGACTTAATTATAGACGAAATAAATCTAAAGGATA
>CAYUEJ010000332.1:0-2250 GCA_964442565.1 uncultured Candidatus Epulonipiscium sp. | reverse complement strand
GTTACGAATGGCTACTGCATATGCTCCTCTTTGCTTAAACGCATTAACCCTATAGCGCCCAAGGTTTGGGCTGGAATAGGCAAGGTCAACCTCCCCTTTTGCCGATAACTCCTTTCTCATTTCATCCTTTTCGATGATTTCCATGGCTATTTTTTTTGTATCATCTGCTGTTAGATTTGGCATATCCAAAATGGGTACTAATTCACCATGTATTCTTAATGTCGGAGGTACCCCTACAGTTATATGCAGGTCCGATGCCCCTTCCTCTTGAACCTTTGTAAGCAAATCATTTATTTTCATATATGCTCCCCCTATAGTTCATATGTTATTTTAAGCATCTCTTGCACTGATGTTCGTCCATTTATGACATTCCATCTAGCATTATCTTGGAGGGTTCTCATTCCTCTTTTGATTGCTTCTTCCCGTAATTCTTCAGAGGTCAGTTCATTTCTTGATATTATATCTTGCATATGTAAGTCTGTTACAAATATCTCATGCACCCCAAACCTTCCCCTATATCCTAATTGATTACACTTGTGGCACCCCTTACCTTTATATACGGTAGTACCAAATGGTATTTTTGTAAGCTCTGATTCTTCTTCTGTAATTTCATATCCTGTTTTACAACCTTCGCATATCTTTCTGACAAGCCTTTGAGCCATTATTCCCCTTACAGATGAGCCTATCATATAGGGCTCTGAGCCCATATCTATTAGACGTGTAATTGAGCTTGTTGCATCATTGGTATGGAGGGTACTAATAACTAGATGCCCCGTAATAGCAGCACGTATCGCTATATCGCTTGTTTCCATATCACGCATTTCACCAATCATTACAATATCAGGGTCCTGCCTAAGGATTGACCTCAGGGCACTGGAAAATGTAAGATTAGCCTTTACATTTACTGCTACTTGGTTTATTCCTTCTATTACGTTCTCTACGGGGTCTTCTACAGTAATAATATTAACATCTGGCTGATTTACCTCCCTAAGTGCCGTTGCTAATGTTGTTGATTTACCACTACCTGTAGGACCGGTTACTAAAATTATGCCGTTTGGTACCTTAAGCAGGGCTCTCATTTTTGGCTCGTCTTCTGGGTGGAAACCTAGCTGCTTAATAGATAGTCTCATCCCTGTACGGTAAAGTAGCCTTACAACTGTTTTTTCCCCGTGTATGGTTGGTAATATACTTACCCTTAAGTCTATTTCATCAGTTCCCCTTCTCATGTTAATTCTTCCGTCTTGGGGTATTCGTCTTTCTGCAATATCTAGCTTGGCCAGGATTTTTATCCTAGCTGTAAGTCCCTTAATTGTGCTAATATCCGTTCTAAGTAGTTCTGTTAAATGTCCGTCAATTCTTAGTCTTATTCTTACGTATTTATCTGATGGCTCGATATGAATGTCTGAAGCTCCCTGGGCTATAGCCTGGTCAAATATATTATCTACAAACTTTACTATTGGCGAGTTTTGCACATCATATATCATTTCTTCTTCTTGTAAGCTCATGCCTGCCTGAAATTCTTTTGATTGATCTTGGAATAAATCGACTATCTCTTGTGTCTTTCCTGCACCATAAATCCTGCCAATCAGCCTTTTAATGTCTGTACTTGTTGCAATTAATGGAATAATATCTAGTTTAGTTGCTAGTCTTAAGTCGTCAATGGCGTATATATTTAATGGATCACTCATTGCGACTTGTAGCGACTTGTTTATCCTCTTAATAGGTATTAATGTATAGCGCTTTGCTAGTGATTCGCTTATAAGATTTGCTGCTTCATGATCTACATCAAGCATGCCAAGGTCCACATGGGGTATTCCTAGCTGAAACTCTAATGCCTGGATAATACCTTGTTCGGTTACCCATCCTTCATCAACTATAACTTCCCCTACTTTTTGTCCTGTAACTTTTTGCTTCTTTATAGCCATTTGTAGTTGGGCTTCGGTAATCATTCCTGATTCTACTAATAGGTCACCAATTCTCTTTCTTTTTGGACTGTTCATCTTCGATCACCTACTTTTCTTGTCGTTGGTTTATTCTACTAAATTTATTGTAGCACCTTAGATTTAATATGTCTATTTTGCAGGGTAAGATAGCAATTTTATCATGCATTTGTCAAATTTGTTATATGCTTTCTCCATATTTCTACAAAAAGTTGGTCGTGTTACCCTCATCTAGCACACACAACTTTCGTTGAAAAGTGGCAGGTGCCTCCTTTTCAACACTTTTGCAACCAAAGTTGTGTGTGTTGAA
>CAYUEJ010000331.1:0-2254 GCA_964442565.1 uncultured Candidatus Epulonipiscium sp. | reverse complement strand
TGTGAAATTCCCAACTTATCCGCTACCTCTTTTTGAGTTTTTTCTTCACCTTGATTTCTAAATCCAAATCTAAGCTCTACGATTTCTCTTTCTCTTGCTGACAACTTAGAGAGAGCCTTTTTGAGTAATGTCTTATCAACCTCATCTTCTATGGGTTTGCAAATAATATTAGCATCAGTTCCTAAAATATCTGATAATAATAACTCATTGCCGTCCCAGTCTATATTTAAAGGTTCATCTATAGAAATCTCTGTTCTTAATTTATTAGTTCTTCTAAGATACATTAGTATTTCGTTTTCAATACACCTTGACGCATATGTAGCAAGTTTTATTCTTTTATCAGGCTTAAATGTATTGATTGCCTTAATAAGACCGATTGTCCCAATTGATATTAAATCTTCAACACCTATACCTGTGTTTTCAAACTTTCTTGCAATATAGACTACTAACCTTAAATTTCTTTCTATTAATATAGATTTAACTTTTGTGTGATCTTCTCCAGACTCATCCTCTATACTAAGCCTATAAATTAACTCGGATTCCTCCTCCTTACTTAAAGGAGCTGGCAAAATCTCACTTCCCCCAATATAGTATATTTCATTTTTATTAGTTATTTTAATTGCATTTACTGCTCTTTGCATAATCTTTTTAAACTTCCCACACATCTCACTAAATAACATCATAGCACAGCCCCCATTTGATTATTTATACTACTATTTAAAATACACTGACTAAATCAGGATGAAGCAACCCCTGGTATGTATTTTCAGCACTTAACTCTTGTTGGTATATAGCTATAATAACATCATCTATTAATCTTGCATCAAGGTTATCAGCTTTTATATATACATTATCTGGCCGAAATCCTAATAATATCCCATTTGGATTTCCTAAACTATAATAAGGTATTAACCTAATCCTTGAACTAAAACTATGATTACCAGTATTTGTTACGATGCCGCTAATATCTTCTTGGTTTAAGTAGCCTGCCCTTATTTCATCAGGTAGTAATTCTTCTAAAACCTTATATTCAGCAATAATAACCGGCGACTTACTTATTGGATCATATACCCGATTACCCGTATCTAGCAAGGCCTTAAAGTTTATATCTATATTGTTATATATCACCTTTATCTGATATAGTTTTTGGCTTTCAGTGTTTCTTTTTTGCATATAATAGGTTGAAATTCTTATTGCAACATATGAAAGCAATATACTGCCAATTAAAATCCAAACTGAAAATCCTTGATAGTCTTTTTTATGTAAATTTGATACTATTCTTTGCTCTTGTATCCAGTAAATCATACCGTAACTTATTCCACCTATAATAAAAGCCATTGTATTGCATAAAATATAAAGTTGTATCCATTTTTTTATTCGTTTAGGAGTGAATATTATTTGAATTGGTATTAAAGGCAATATAATCAAGTATAAAATAATATTTACACTTCTTAAAAATGGGCTTACAACTACCAAGCAGTATAATACAGAAGCTATCCCAGCTCCAAAACACAATCTCTTCATTGATATCTTTTGGTATATAATTTTACTAACCATCCAAAATATAATGTAATCCATAATAAAATTTAATATAAATAGCATATCCAGATATACTACAAAAACAGGTATTTCATGCATATTCCTACTCCTTGTAATATTAGTATTACTAAATATTATACATTAGGCCTAATAAAAAAAATGTAAAAAGCTCTTGTAAAGCAAAAAAAAGATACGACAATTATCGTATCTTTTTCCCTCATATATTATATTATTTATCGTTTTCTTCGTAAAAATATCGGAATATCAATTCCTGAGTCAGGTATGTTAGGATGTGTATGCGCTTCCTCTCTTACTTCAGGCTCCTTGTGTGCTCTCGTATGTCCTGGAACAACATTAGTTACAGGACTAATAACCTGTTCCTGGGCTGCCTGTATTTTAGGTGTTATTGGCTCTTGTTTAACTTCATCAAAGTCTGTTTCAAAATCTGTTGCTATTACTGTAATAATGACTTCATCACCTAATTCATCATTAATAGATGTACCAAATATAATTTCGGCTTCTATATCTACAGAGTCACCTATTAGACTTGCTGCCTCATTAGCCTCAAGAAGTCCAAGTGTAGGTCCACCTGCAATATTGATTAAAACCCCTCTTGCCCCATCGATAGTTGTATCTAATAATGGGCTACTAATAGCCATTAATGCAGCCTCTTGTGTTTTATTATCACCTGATGCTCGCCCTATTCCCATATGGG
>CAYUEJ010000330.1:0-2265 GCA_964442565.1 uncultured Candidatus Epulonipiscium sp. | reverse complement strand
CCCCACCTATATAACGGGCGGGTTTTTCTATCTGTGTTAATATGGTATCTGGTACCATTAGTTTTGTCATTTATTCTTCCTCCGTAATCTTGTTTAAAACACCTCATCATCAACTAATATAATTGGCTCTTCAACGCTATCTCCATTCACCTGCTTATTGTAATTCATTTTTTCGGCTATAGTGTTAGTTCCTTCTTTAACCTCATTTGCTATCTCTTTTAGTGAGGGGGTATATGTAATTGCACTCTTTAATTTACTTATACTTTTATCTACTCCTCCCACCTTTAATAACTGGCTAGCAAATATAATTAGGGTAACAAGGGTACAAATTATAAGCTGAGTTAAAAGCTCCTCTATTAGTTTTTTGGCGTAGCCTATTTTTTCTGGCTCCTTAGGCCTAACTGTTCTTCTTCTTGGGTAATTATTTGTTTGGTAACTATTATATCTCATACTATTCTCCTTTTATATAGTTTTGTCTATATATATTGAGATAGTCCTCTACTTATTACTTTTTAGCTCATAAACGCAGTAAAACTTACCTTGAATGTGGGTTTCTAACATTCAAAGTAAGTTTCACTTTACTTTATTACTTCTCTCCAGCCTAGGTCTCCACGCTCAAGAGCTTTGATTAATAGTTCTGCACTAGCTAAGTTGGTCCCAATTGGTATATTATGGACATCACATAGTCTTATGAGTTCTCCAAGTCCTGGCTCGTGTGGCTGCTGGGAAACCGGATCACGTAAAAATATTACTAAATCCAGTTGATTATGGGCAATCTGCGCACCCACTTGTTGAACCCCACCTAGGTGTCCAGCTAGATATTTATAAATATTTAAGTTGGTAGCTTCTTCTACCAATCTACCTGTGGTACCTGTTGCATATAGTGTGTGCTTTGCTAAAATATGCTTATACGCAATTGTAAAGTTTTCCATAAGTGTCTTCTTTGAATCATGGGCAATCAATCCTATATTCATCTTATCCCTCCTAAAACATTGTTATTTCTTCTCTTATTCCTACATTAAGAACTAAACCTATTCCAATCATATTTGCAATAAGTGAGCTCCCTCCAGCACTTACAAAAGGAAGGGGTATTCCAGTATTAGGTAACAGGTCTGTAACTACACCTATATTAAAAAATACTTGAAAAGCCAGAACAACCATATATGTGGAAGCAATGAGCTTACCTAGTAAGTCTGGTGCACCCCTTGCTATCCAAAATCCCCTTGCAATTAAAAGTACAAATAAACCTAAAACCGTCATACTTCCAACAAAACCAAGCTCTTCACCAATAACTGCAAAAATAAAATCCGTATGTGGTTCTGGTAAATAATTGAGCTGACTTACGGTTCCTTCATATAATCCCTTACCGTGTAATCCACCTGATGCAATGGCATGTACAGATTGCTTGGTTTGCATACCTAGTTCTGAATTATCCTCACCATACAAGGCATCCATTATACGATTTCTTTGATAATCCTTAATTATAACCTGGTTGGGATTTTGAATATATAAAAACAAGGCAATTATCAGTGGAACACCTATTATAATAGAACCTGCAATATATTTATAATTAATATTACCTATATATAATACTATCACTAATATCACAAGAATTACAACACTAGTTGACAAATCAGGCTGGGAATATATCATCCCGAAGGGAATTAGTGTATATAATATAATAAGCAGCAGGACATGAGGTTTATTAATTATATTTTGGTATTTATCAATTAGTTTAGATAAACATATAACCATAATAATTTTGGCAAGCTCTGAAGGTTGTAGTGTCATAAAACCTAGATTAATCCATCTTGCCGCTCCGCCCGCTTCATGCCCTCCTGTTAGGACAATTCCTAATAAAACTATATTTACAATATATAGTGGGATATGAAATGTGGCAATTATATGATAATCAATAAGTGCAGCTATAGTCATTGCAACAAATCCTATACCAAAGAATATTATTTGTTTTTGAACCTGTGCTAATGACCCACCTGCATGAACTTTAGTAGCACTACCTATAGTCATAATACTCATACCTACTAGGACACATATAATTAATAGTATGCCTATATCAATCCTTTTTATATCGTCTCTATTAATCATGTTGTCCTTTTACCTCCAAGCATTTTTCTTATTCATAATTGCTTCTTAATATTTTTTATTGGTATATTTGCCGAGAGTACTGGTGATTTTTTATGGGTTTCATCTGTTTCCATAGTTGCAATCTCAATGTTAAATTCCTCGTCATCAATATCTACATAC
>CAYUEJ010000329.1:1865-2274 GCA_964442565.1 uncultured Candidatus Epulonipiscium sp. | reverse complement strand
CTTCGCATAGTTTTTTCATTTGTTCTGGGTTTATTGCGTCCTTATCCCTAGTTTGTGCTGCCGGCATTAGAAAAAGACCATCATAACGTTTATCCTTTATTAGTGCCTGTTTAACCCTGCATCTACCTTCTATTACATCTACTAAGTCGTATACAATACGATTTTCAAGTCCCATCACAACGTCTAAATTCCTTAGCCCAATATCTGCATCTAAAAGAACTACTTTATTGCCAATCAAGTTTAGAGCTGTACCAATATTTGCTGTTGTTGTTGTTTTACCGACCCCACCCTTGCCTGAAGTAATAACTATTACCTGACTCATTGATAATTCCCCCTATATCCTAAATTTAGTTATATTATTGCATCATATTTATAATTGTTTTTTGATCTACTGGCTCGATATATATTT
>CAYUEJ010000329.1:0-1855 GCA_964442565.1 uncultured Candidatus Epulonipiscium sp. | reverse complement strand
TAAGTATGCTATCAAGGCCGTTTCTTTTTGCTTGCCAGATTGCTCGTGGATTTCATCCGGCGACCGAGCAATTGTATCTCCTATGCCTATTTGGACAGGATACATGCCTATAGCCATAACAAATGGTTTATATGCTTTTGAATCTTTGCCCGCATGTACTGTTCCTTTTAAGGTGCCGAGTATAACCACATTACCACCGGCAAATATTCTTGCTCCTGGGTTAACATCCCCAAGCACAACTACACTTCCCGGGTATTCTATTGATTGGCCCGACCTTAGCATTCCTATATGATACTTTGTCATTGATGTATCATATGAAATTTCGTTGGCAAACCAATGCTCTGGCATATCTGGCACCTTATTAATAGTCGTACTCTCATCATCCTCAAAATCATGGACAAAGGATATGTTTAATATATTCTGTCCTGATAGTAGTTCTATTAATTCCTCTCTCTGGGCCGTAGTAAGAACTTTCCCCTTAAAACGAATGCTTACTTTCGCACCATTAAAAAAACTTTTTGCATCCTGTAATTTTTGGATAAATACTGTTTTTATATCTGCAAAAGAGGCATTCTCATCTAAAATAACATTAATTCCATCTCTGCCACCCTTAAAAATTACAATGTTTTCTAAATCCATCACTCCACCTCTTACTTTGTAAAGATATTGTCTATGGTTGTTTGTTCATATTCCTTATCTAACTCAAAATATGCCTCTAACATTTCCCTAGATGCTTGTATTCCATACCTTCCTGCTCCATTACTGTTATAAATAGCTGTTACAACTGCTATTTCCGGTTCATCATAAGGTGCAAACCCTACAAACCATGAGTGTTCATCCCCACCATCTTGGGCAGTCCCTGTCTTACCTGCTACCGGAATAATATAGTCACCGTATATGGATTTTGCGCTTCCGTTTGGTCCTCTTGTTACCTCTAGCATACCCTTGTGGATAATATCCATTGTCGATTCTGAAACATCTATGGGATTTCTAATAGTTGTCTCCTTCTCTATAATTTTATTATCCTCTTTTGAATTTTGTATTGCATTTATAATCCTCAAATCATACACATATTCCCTGTTTGCAAGAGCAGCCATATAAGCAGCTACTTGAACAGGAGTAAAAGCATTGTAACCTTGACCTATTGCGGTACGAATGGTGATTCCTTCGTTCCATCCTAAGTTTGCTTTTTCTAAAATTTGATTTGCTATACTATCAATAATACCAGATGAAATGTAATCTGTTATTTGATTTGTGGAAGATGTAACTTGACTCTCAGTGTTATCCATTCCATTCTTTATCGCATTTATAAGCTCCTGATCATTACCACGGCGTATCCTACCATAAGCAACTGTATATGCATGTTTATATGCCTCTATCACTTCTTCATCCTTTAAATCATCTATAGTTTGTCCCACAATAGGGGTTGTGATAGCCCTGATCTCATCTTCTATTTCATTTATAAGATATTTTTTCGTCTTATTTTTTAGAGATATATTTTGTGATGGGTCACTCATTACATTGTTGGTCACCCTCTCTATGACCTGGTCCCTACTCTTTACTATAGTGCCTTCCAAATTTATTAGTATTTCTTTAATAAGTGCTGGCATTATAGGCTCTAATGCTTTGTCAAGAATGGGTTCCATGTTTCTTTTTAATTCATGTTGTATTTCCCTTTGAATTCGGCCTTCTAAACTAGTATCTGTAGAATCAATTATTGGAATATATCCTTTTGATATTCTTTGCTTAGTAGCTTCAATATACTCCTCTTTTTTGTCATCATCCATATTTGATATATTTGACAAGACAATATTTAAAGCTTTTTTCACAACTATTTCTGGTGAGGATACTGTTG
>CAYUEJ010000328.1:0-2294 GCA_964442565.1 uncultured Candidatus Epulonipiscium sp. | reverse complement strand
TTTAACTGATGATAACTTTACAACAATAGTTCATGCTATAGAAGAAGGTAGGAACATCTACAACAATATTAAAAAATCTGTTATCTTCCTGCTATCTTGTAATCTTGGTGAGGTTATTGCTATACTTACATCTATTTTGTTCTTTTGGCCTGTACCATTGCTTCCTACACAGATATTATGGATTAATCTAATAACTGATTCACTTCCTGCCATTGCCCTTGGAGTAGATCCTGGTGATAAGGATGTTATGAAAAATAAACCTAGGGATCCTAAAGAAAGCTTCTTTGCTCATGGCGCAGGTGCCCGTGCTATTATGGGTGGGGTTTTAATCGGTATTTTAACACTAGTTGCACTTTATGTTGGCCTTGGCGAACATGGTTACAAATTATGGGATAAGAATATACCTGAAGAGATATTAACTTATGCCAGAACAATGTCCTTTGTTGTACTAGCTTGTAGCCAGTTATTTTATTCACTGTCACTTAGGAGTATGGAAAAGTCAATCTTTCAAATAGGTATACTCTCCAACCCACATTTAATCGGTGCTATTATTATTGGGATTATCCTGCAATTTGCTGTTATTACAATAACACCTCTTGCAAATGCATTTAAAGTTCATAATCTAAGCCTTAGGGATTGGGGTCTTGTATTTTTATTATCAATCATACCACTTATTATTAATGAGATTATTAAACGCTTTAGAAAGTAAGTATTTTTTCCTTTCCTCCTTTACGAAAACAGTGTATAATGGAATATAGTAAATTTAAAGAAGGAAAGGAAGTATATTATGTCAAAAACTCTTTACGAAAAGATTTGGGATCTACATATTGTTGACCAGGAAGAAGGTAAGCCAGCTATTATATATATTGACTTACACCTACTTCATGAAGTAACATCCGCTCAGGCATTTGAAGGATTGCGCCTTGCCAACAGAAAGGTAAGAAGGACTGAACTTTCATTTGCTACAATTGACCATAATGTTCCGACAATGGACCGTTATAATATTACTGATCCCCTTGCAAAGAAACAAATCGAAACTCTTGAGGCCAATTGCAAGGAGTTTGGTGTAACTTTATACGGTCTTGATAGCCCACATCAGGGTATTGTTCATGTTATTGGTCCTGAACTTGGATTAACCCTGCCAGGTAAGACTATTGTATGTGGTGATAGCCATACTGCTACCCACGGTGCATTTGGAGCATTAGCTTTTGGCATAGGCACAAGTGAAGTAGAACATGTTTTAGCTACCCAGTGCTTACAGCAAACTAAATCAAAAACTATGAATGTGGCCTTTAAGGGTCAACTCCAAGACGGTGTATCTGCTAAAGATGTTATCTTAGGCCTTATTAGTAAATATGGTACTGATTTTGGCACAGGTTATGTAGTGGAATTCACCGGGGATGCTATTACAAATATGTCTATGGAAGGCCGTCTTACTATTTGTAATATGACAATTGAAGCTGGTGCTCGTGCTGGTTTAATTGCACCTGATGAGATTACATTTGATTATTTAAAGGGACGTATGCACTCACCTGTGGGGGCTGATTTTGATATAGCTGTTGATAAGTGGAAAGAACTTGTAACAGACCCTGGCGCAATCTATGATGCCATTGTAGAATTTGACCTTGATACACTTGAGCCTCAAGTTACATGGGGAACCTCCCCTTCAATGGGAGCTAGCATTACAGATACGGTTCCTTATCCATCAGATTTTGAAACTCCTGATGAGCAAAATGCTTGTAAAAAAGCCCTTGAATATATGGGACTTGAATCCGGCACCCCAATGAATGAAATCCCTATTGATGTTGCCTTTATTGGCTCATGTACAAATGGAAGAATAGAAGATTTAAGAGCCGCTGCCGAAGTTGCAAAGGGGCGCAAAGTAAAGGATGGGGTTAGGGCACTTATTGTCCCAGGTTCTCAAAGGGTAAAAGAAGAGGCTGAGTCAGAAGGACTTGATAAAATATTTATCGATGCTGGCTTCCAGTGGCGCGAATCTGGATGTAGTATGTGCCTTGCTATGAACCCTGATTACCTTGAGCCTGGCGAACGCTGCGCTGCAACATCTAATAGAAACTTTGAAGGACGTCAAGGTCGCGGTGGACGTACTCACCTTGTATCTCCAGCTATGGCTGCCGCTGCCGCTATTGCTGGCCACTTTGTAGATGTGCGCGTTCTTAGTCAATTAGATAAATAATACGAGGAGGAGTAAACATGAAACCTTTTAAAAGCTTAACAGGTATTGTTTTGCCTGTTGATAGAACAAATATAGATACTGACGCCATTATCCCTAA
>CAYUEJ010000327.1:0-2304 GCA_964442565.1 uncultured Candidatus Epulonipiscium sp. | reverse complement strand
CATTTGCAAAATCATTAAGAAATATCTTCATGCGTGTATAAGTATGGGGCTGAAATACACACTAAATTTTATTGTGTGGACGTTTTTTGGCAACCTCAAGGGTTGCTTTAACCTCTGTTGGATGATGGGCATAATCATCAATAATTGTAATGCCCTTAAGGTTCCCTTTAAGCTCGAATCTTTGATGTGTACCACTATAAGAAGCAAATCCCTCTATCCAGTCTTGTAATTCAATCCCTATATAATTAGCACTAGCACATATGGAAAGTGCATTATAAACATTATGTTCTCCAGGTACCTTTAATGAAATGGGACCTAAAGATTTACCATTATGAATAAGTTCGAAGGAAGCAAAAGCATTCTCATCATAAGTAATATCCTTAGCATACCACGTATGACTAGGATCTAAACCAAAAGTTTCTATATTACAAAGGAGTCCTTCAGTAAATGAATCTAAGTCAGGAATAGACCCGTTAATGATTAGAATACCATCCTTAGGTATTTGTTTAGAAAACTTATAGAAAGAATCCCTGATGTGATTAATATCTTTAAAGTAGTCCATATGGTCTTCTTCTATATTAAGAATAATGCCTACTTTAGGATGAAAGTTAAGGAAACTATCGCAGTATTCGCATGCCTCTGTAAGGAAGTATTCACTTTGGCCAATTCGTATATTGCCAGAAATTGAGTCCAGGATTCCGCCAACTGTAATTGTAGGGTCAACATCAGCAGCTAATAACACATTAGACAGCATAGAAGTAGTTGTGGTCTTCCCGTGTGTTCCTGCTATACAAATAGGGTAATCATAGTTATTCATAAGCTGGCCCAGAAACTCAGCCCTTGTAAGTGATGGAATATTTTTATTAATAACCTCCAAAAGCTCTGGATTATCTGATGCAATAGCCGCAGTATAAACTACTAGATCCATATCATCCGTTATATTTGCGCTACTATGCCCGCAAAATACAGTTATACCCAAATCTTGGAGTGCTTTTGTTGATTTTGTGCTATTCATATCAGAGCCACTAACAGTAAAGCCGTTAGTATGCAAAATCTGTGCAAGTCCGCTCATGCTAATGCCGCCAATCCCAATGAAGTGGACTTTTTGCCTTGAGTTTTTAAAATCTATATAGAACATAAATATCGTTCCTTTCAATAAGTGCATTTTAATTTAGATAATCATATTTTATATTATACGATATATAGCGCCATGTAAAGTAGTGTAGGGTAGATAAATTTATCAAGCTACTTTAAATTAGGTGTACAAATAGGTATAATGTAATATATAGGTATTTTAAAGGAGGAGCACTATGAAAAGGGTTCACAAAACGGAACGTATTGCAACTATTGTAAACATATTGACTGAAAATCCCAACAAAATATTTACATTAACATACTTCAGCGAAATGTTTAACTGTGTAAAATCAACAATTAGTGAAGATGTGGATGGACTTAAGGAGATTTTTAAGTCCTATGATTTAGGAACAATAGAAACAATATCGGGGGCATCGGGAGGAGTGTATTTTAATCCTCTTATGACATCAGATCAAATGCTAGAGTTCACAGGGCAGCTATGTGAGAAGCTTAATGACCCGGGAAGGATTATCCCAGGAGGCTATCTTTATACGAATGATTTATTGTATTGCCCACAAACAAGTTCGGAAATAGGAAACGCACTTGCAAGTTTATTTGCGGATATAGATATAGATTACGTTATCACTGTAGAGACAAAAGGTATTCCAATTGCGATGATGACTGCGCGTGTACTTAATAAACCTATGGTGGTTGTGCGAAATAAAAGTAAACTAACTGATGGGACAGTTATTTATATGAATTATATGTCAAGTAATAGGCATGTAATTAAAACCATGTGTCTTTCAACTAAGGCAGTAAAAAAAGGATCTAAGGTATTGTTTATTGATGATTTTATGAAAGCAGGTGGCACAACTAAAGGAATTATTGAATTGATGCAAGAATTTGAATCGGAGGTGGTAGGGGTAGGTGTACTGATGGCTACAAAAAATCCGGTTGATAAATTATATGACAACTATAAATCTTTATTACTCTTAGAAGAAATTGATGAGATCAACAGAAAGGTCTATATTAACACAGCATTAGAATAATGAAACTAAAGATTGCAAACATTAACTGTTTTTGTTAAGTTTTCAGAAAACCTATGGTAATTATAGTAAATATATGGTAATATCAAAGTACGCTCAAGGTTACATGAATGTTTAGACAATACTCGGGCAATTTATAAGGAGGGACATATGGCTAATAAAGAAGTTGTTGCGATGTTACTGG
>CAYUEJ010000326.1:0-2306 GCA_964442565.1 uncultured Candidatus Epulonipiscium sp. | reverse complement strand
GGTATATTATAAAATTTAACTATAAAGTTGTGAAAGGAGTTTTCTAAAATGTCTTTTTTAGAAACAATTAAACGAAGAGCAAGAGCAAGTAAAAAAACAATCGTGCTTCCAGAAACCTCAGATATGAGGGTTTTGCAGGCGGCAGAGATTATTATGAAAGAAGAAATAGCAGATATTATACTATTAGGCAATAAGGATGAAATTATCAGCAAGGATGAAAGTTTAGACCTTAGCAAAGCTAAAATTATAGATCCTTTGGAATTTGAACAAATGGATGAATATATATCATCTTTAGTAGAACTTAGAAAAAATAGAGGTATGACAGCAATTAAGGCTAAAGAATTGCTTTTAAGCGACCCACTATACTTAGGTGTAATGGTTGTCAAAGAGGGCCTTGCAGATGGTATGGTAGCAGGTGCAGCTAGTTCTACTGCTAATGTGCTTAGGCCTTCACTCCAAATTTTAAAAACTGCTCCAGGTACAAAAATGGTATCGAGTTTCTTTGCAATGGTAGTACCTAATTGTGATATGGGCAAAGATGGAACATTCATATTTTCAGATTGCGGCCTTGTTCAAAACCCAGATGCAGGTGAGCTTGCAGCTATAGCACAAAGCTCGGCAGAAAGTTTTAGGCAACTATTAGAAGATGAGCCTCTTGTAGCAATGCTTTCACACTCATCGAAAGGTAGTGCTAGCCACCCTGATGTAGATAAGGTTGTAGAGGCAACTAATATTGTAAGAGATGAGTGTCCGGATTTAAAAGTAGATGGGGAGTTACAATTAGATGCAGCAATTGTTCCTGAACTTGGGCAAAGTAAGGCGCCAGGTAGTCCAGTTGCAGGCTACGCAAACGTACTAGTATTCCCAGATCTAGATGCAGGTAATATTGGATACAAACTTGTTCAAAGACTTGCAAAAGCTGAGGCCTATGGCCCTGTTACACAAGGTATTGCAAAACCTGTAAACGACCTATCTAGGGGATGTAGTGTAGATGAAATTGTTGGGGTAGCTGCTATTACAGCAGTTCAGTGCCAATACTAATAAATATATTATACAGGAGAGATATGGATGAAAGTATTAGTTATTAACTGCGGGAGCTCATCACTAAAATATCAATTGCTTGATATGTCAAATGAGAATTTAATCGCTATAGGAAACTGTGAAAGAATTGGGATAGATGGTTCATTTATTAAGCATGAGACAGTGGGCCGGGATAAGGTTAAGGACTCAATGGATATTCCAAACCACAAGGTAGCATTTGCGCAGGTTATGAAGAAACTTACAACAGGTGATACTAAGTGTATTGAAAGCATCGATGAGATTTCTGCTGTTGGACACAGGGTTGTTCACGGAGGAGAGAAGTTTAGCGAATCTGTTATAATAGATGATAAAGTAAAAGCTGCTTTACATGAATGTAGTGAGCTTGCACCACTTCATAACCCACCAAACTTAACTGGTATTCATGCATGTGAGGAACTTATGCCAAACACACCTATGGTAGCTGTATTTGACACTGCCTTCCACCAAACTATGCCTAAGAAAGCTTATACTTATGCAATACCAAACAAATACTACGAGAAATACGGTATTCGTAAGTATGGATTCCACGGTACATCTCATAAGTACGTTGCATCAAGGGCGGCAGCTATGCTAGATAAACCAATTGAAGATACAAAGATTATCGCATGTCACTTAGGTAACGGGGCAAGTATTTGTGCGGTTGATGGTGGTAAATCTGTTGAAACATCAATGGGCTTTACACCATTACCAGGCTTAATTATGGGTACACGTAGTGGTGATGTAGACCCAGCTATCTTAACTTTCCTAATGGAAAAAGAGAATATGAGCCCAGAAGAAGTTAATAATATGCTAAACAAAGAGTCAGGAGTATTAGCCCTATCAGGTATCTCAAGTGACTTCCGTGAGATTGAAGATGGTGTAGTTGCTGGGGATCCAGTATGCCGCTTAACGATGGACGTATTCCAACACCGTTTAATTAGCTATATTGGTTCTTATGCAGCAATCATGGGCGGCGTAGATGCTATAGCATTTACAGCAGGTCTTGGTGAGAACAACATTATGATGCGTTCTGAAGTTTGTGATGCCCTAAGCTGGATGGGTGTTAAGGCAGATAAAGATCAAAATCATTGTAGAGGAAGAGAGTGCGATTTTACAGCAGAAGGTGCTACAGTTCGTACAATGGTTATCCCTACAAATGAAGAGTTAATGATAGCAAGAGATGCCGTAGAATTACTAAAAAAATAATTCATTGACAAATAATATTGCACTGCGTATAATATATAGAG
>CAYUEJ010000325.1:0-2320 GCA_964442565.1 uncultured Candidatus Epulonipiscium sp. | reverse complement strand
AACATCTTGAAATACCCTTGTATCATTTTTACCATAATGATCAACTACTGCTCCATGCAATTTCTCTGATGACCCCATGCTTTTTCTCCACTGAAAATATTGAACCGAGTCAGATCCATGGGCAACTGCCTGAATAGACGAGAGCTTATGCATGCCAGGGTGTTTTAATTTACTAACACCCTGCCAGTTTGTACTACTTGGTGAACTTTCCATTAGTAAAAAAGGTTCTTTTTTAATAGAACGCATAATATCATGATACATGGCTGTATCAACACCTATCTCAACATCTTCTTTCTTATGCCATGTCGGGTATGAGTCCCATGATACAATATCTATGTGATCTTTAAATTTAAAATAATTAAGCCCTTCATAGTAATACATCATATTAATAGTTACAGGTAAGTCTGGGGTGTACTCCCTCACACTTGCTGTTTCATGATTCATAAAATCTATAGTTCTATCTGTAACAAATCGTTTCCAATCAATGTTTAATCCATGGACTCCCATCTCACCATGTAGTGCTGGGCTTTCTACCTGATCCCAACCCGTATATCTATGACTCCAAAACGTTGTCCACCAAGCAGAATTAAGATTTTCTAACGTTTTATACTTATCTTTTATCCACCCTCTAAACTCTTCTTGACACAATGGGCAGTGACATTCCCCCCCATATTCATTAGAAAGGTGCCACATAATTATAGCTGGATTATCTGCAAACCTTTTAGCAAGCTCACGATTAATTTGGGCAGTCTTCTCCCTGTACACCGGAGATGTATAACAATGGTTGTGCCTACCTCCAAACAGATTTCTTACCCTATTTTCATTTACCCTTAATACCTCTGGATATTTTTGTGCTAGCCATATCGGCCTTGCTGCACTAGGGGTTGAAAGTATTGTATATATTCCATTATCATACATTCCATTTATAATCTTTTCTAACCAATCTAAATTGTATTCACCCTCTCTTGGTTCTAGCATAGACCATGAGAACATCCCAACGCTCATAACATTGCAATTACTTTCTTTCATGAGCTCTATGTCTCTTTTGAGAATTTCAGGATAATCTAACCACTGTTCTGGATTATAATCCGCCCCGTGTAATAACATTTGATATTTTGATTTTTTTAACATAATTTTATTCTCCTCCCTATTTTACCGAACCTACTACACCTTCCACAAAATTCTTTTGCATTAAGAAAAATACTAAGGCTGTAGGAATTGTCATAATAATAATAGCTACCATAATAATTCCGTAGTCTGGACTATAACCAGATGCGAGTGATGACACTACCAACGGAAGTGTTTTTTTATCAGGACTTTGAAGAGCAATCAACGGCCACAAAAAGCTATTCCAGTAACTCATAAATGTAATTATTGCAGCTGCTGCATAAGTGGATTTCATCGTTGGCATATAAATTTTAAAAAATGCCTGCATTTCATTTAACCCATCTACTCTCGCCGCTTGTAATATTTCATTTGGGAATGCTTTGGTATTCTGCCTAAAGAAAAAAATCAAAAATGCTGTCGATAAACTCGGCAATATCACAGATAAGGTTGTATCCAACAACCCTAGTTTACTAAACATCCTAAATAAAGGAATCATAATAGCAGCAAACGGCACCATCATAGATAACATAAGAACACCTAGCAGTCGTTCCCTAATCTTCGATTTGAAAATCTCAAATCCATACCCTGCCATAGAACATAATAACAGCGTAGTAAGCGTTCCAATGGCAGCCACTTTTATAGACATCCAGAGGGCAAGTCCAATATTGTTCCCTTGGAAAAGTTTTTCCGCATTTAAAAATAACTCTGTTCCAAAACTCATTTTGCCTTTCATAATATCCACGGATTTATTAGTTGCACCAATAATCATCCATCCGAATGGGAAAACAGATACAAATGATGCGATACTTAAAATTACATATACAATAGTTTTTCCTATCTTATTCATTCTTATCACCTGCCACTTTGAGTTGTATAACTGCTAATACCGCCACCATAAACACAATAGCGTATGAGACTGTTGCTGCATATCCAAAATTAGGTGTATATGCAAATGACAAATTATATATATATTGCGATATAGTTACTGTAGCGTTACCAGGGCCCCCCGCCGTTATATTTACAACCTCATCGAATAATTGTAATGTTCCATTCGTTGATAATATAGTTGTAAATAATATAATAGGCTTTAGTAACGGAATCGTAATAAGCCTGAATTGTTGTATTTTCGTAGCCCCATCTATTTCAGCCGCTTCATAAACACTAGTATCTATATTTTGCATGGCAGCCAAATAAAACATCATATTATAACCTG
>CAYUEJ010000324.1:0-2349 GCA_964442565.1 uncultured Candidatus Epulonipiscium sp. | reverse complement strand
CCTATAGCTTGGGGGCCTTTTCAGAGGATGAGGTTGTTGCTAGGGATTTCATATTGACTGGTGACCCGGACGTTGTAATAGGCGTTGTTGATGCTAATAACATAGAGAGAAACCTATACCTTACGACCCAACTACTGGAAATGGGTAAAAAAGTAGTAGTAGCCCTAAACATGATTGATGAGGCGGAGAAAAAAGACATTAGCTTTGATATAGATGGATTATCAAAAAGGCTAGGTGTACCCGTTGTTCCTACAGTAGCATCCAAGGGTAAGGGTATTGATGATGTTATACAGGCAGCTATTAATGTTATCAGTGATAAGGATACAAAGACCCCAAACCCACTAAAATATAATAAAACCATCGAACATCACATCGAGCATATAGAAAAAGTCTTAGAGGGTAATAACCTTCCCTATCCAAAAAGATGGATGGCACTTAAAGTTGTAGAAGGTGATAAGGAGATTATTAAAAGGCTTAGGAGCTCCAACCTAAGGGATGGTGTTATGGATGATATTGATAGGTTTTACAAATACCATAGCAGTGATAACTTTGAACTTGAGATTATTGACTCAAGGTATTCTTTTGCCCATAGGGTAGCTGAAGGTAATGTAAAAAGGCCTAAGGAGGAAGCAGTAACCTTAACTGATCAAATTGACAAGATAGTAACTAATAAGTATCTGGGAATTCCTATTTTTGCTCTTATAATGCTAGCAGTTTTTCAGTTAACATTTGTAATAGGGCAGGAGCTTCTAGGAGGCTTTGCAGCAGATTTAGTAGATGGCCTTGGATCATTAGCTGGAACATTATTGGTTAATATTAGCGCACCTGAGTGGCTCATATCCTTTATTAGTGAAGGTGTTTTCAGTGGTGTAGGTGCTGTAATTGAGTTTGTGCCCCTTATTACCGTATTATATTTATTATTTGGCTTTTTGGAAGATAGTGGATATATGGCAAGGGCAGCCTATATTTGGGATAACCTAATGAGAAGACTTGGCCTACAAGGTAAAGCCTTTATATCTATGATTATCGGATTTGGCTGTAACGTTCCAGGTATAATGTCAGCTAGAACCTTAGATAATAAAAAAGATAGAATGATAGCAACATTAATTAACCCATTCATGTCATGTGGTGCGAAAATCCCAATTTATACAGTGTTTATAGCTGCATTTTTCCCAGATCATGCAGGGCTTGTACTATTTTCAATGTATGCTATCGGAATTATAATAGGTCTTATTATGGCTAAGGTATTTAGTAAGACACTATTTAAAGGTGAATCTTCATACTTTATTATGGAACTTCCACCTTATAGAATTCCTACGTTTAAGAGTGTTTTAAGAAATATGTGGGATAATGTTTATGGATTCTTAAAAAGAGCAGGAACAACTATATTTGTAGTAATCACTTTATTATGGGTATTGGCAGTACTACCAGGATCTGCGGAGCCTTATAGTGAGTTTAGTTACCTAGGAAGGATAGGTACCTTTATACTACCAATATTTAAACTTGCAGGCTTTACTCATTGGCAAGAATCAGTTGCATTATTTGCAGGAATTCCTGCCAAGGAAGCAGTTGTAGGAACCCTAGGACTACTATATGCTGGTCAATACGTAGAAGAAGGAACCGTGTTAGTTACAGCGCTTCAGCAAAACTTTACTTCATTAACGGCATTAGGTTATATGGTTATGGTTTTATTATACACACCTTGCGCGGCAACATTAGCAACAGTTGGTAAAGAAACAAACTCCGTAAAATGGCCTGTATTTATGGCATTATATACATTTGCAATAGGTTGGGGAGCAGCTGTTCTTATTTTCCAGATTGGGTCATTACTTGGTTTTAGCTAATCTAAGGAGATGATGATTAATGCTACAAGATATTTTAAAAATTATTAATAGGGATAGGTATATTTCTAAAACTATGATAGCAAAAGAATTAAATTTGCCATTGGAGGTAATTGAAGATGGAATTAATCAGCTACTAAGAATGGGGTATATTATAGAAGAGGAAACAGGTCAGGGCTGCGCTACTGCCTGTGGTAACTGTCCCTATGCAAAAAGTTGTAGCAAGGAGATTGTTAAAACTTTCGAGATATCCGGGAAGAGTAGCACGATTCTAAAAAGAACATAGTACAAAGAGGGGGCTATGGCAGATAGGTCATTTTGGGGGCTTTTCAACGCAAGTTGTGTGCCCAAAAAATGACCTACTGCCATGTATTACATTAAGGATTTAATCACAGATATACTATGACCTTCTTTTTTTAGCTTCATAATTTCATCTAGTCTATCAATAGAAGATTCCCTTAAAAACCGCCGGGTGAGGCGTTCTTCTTCCTGCTCAAAAGGTAGTAAC
>CAYUEJ010000323.1:0-2355 GCA_964442565.1 uncultured Candidatus Epulonipiscium sp. | reverse complement strand
CAGTGGCAGCAAATGCGGCATTAATTACACAAGAATATGGAAGTGAACCAGAAGTAGCATCACAATGCGTGTTTATTTCAACACTTATGAGTATTATTTCGATACCAATTTTGTCCCTGTTATTCATATAAAACTTAAATAAATTTTAAAAAGGAGTGTTAAGTCATGGAAAACATTTTCGATAAAATAGTACAAAGTGCTAAGGATATATCCCAGGGAGTTGCAGGACAGACAAAAACAACTGTAACCCAGGGGAAGGTTGAACTTGAACTATTACAAGCTAAATCAGATGTAAAAAAGTTATATACAAAGCTTGGGGAAAGAGTATATCAAGATAGGCTGCACCCAGATGAAGACACTATGATAGATATATTACATGAACAAATTTTTGAACAGGAAGAGAAAATCAATGAACTTGAAAGAAGTTCTAATAATATACGAAAAGAACAAAAACACACATATGAAAGTGTAAAAAGAGATGTTAAAAGAACATGGGAAGGTGAGGGTGAAGAAGCAAGAAGGCCAGAACCAGATGAGGAAGGATATTTCCAAATGAAGTTTTGCTCCAATTGCAATATTGGCAATCACCCTGATGCTGAGTATTGTGTTGCTTGTGGATATAAACAAGACTAAAGAGGAGGATGTTAATGGAAGGTAAACTTACACCACAGGCCCATAGAGCCATTAAATATGCAGAAGAAGTTACCATAGCTTTTAATCATGGGTATGTAGGTACAGAGCATTTATTATTAGGTCTAATCAAGACTGATGGATCAGTAGCACAAAAGGCACTACATGGTCAAGATCTAAATGAGCATGACATTATAGAAAAAATGAAGGCTTTTATTGGTGTGGGAAGTGTTGCTATTACAAGGCCACATGATTTAACACCCAGATCTAAAAGGGTATTAGAAAACAGCTTGCGTAATGCACTAAAATATGGAACTACAGATATTGGAACAGAGCACATATTACTTGCACTTATTGCTGAGAACAGCTGTGTAGCAGTTAAAATAATGGAAAGTCTAGGTGCAGATACTGATATGATTTCCAGCCAGATAATAGACATGCTATCTGGTGATCGTAGGAGTAGTGCGGCAGCTATGACTGTATCAGCTACTAATAGTCGGGTGTCTGCTACACCTACATTAGATAAATTTAGCAGGGACTTTACCCAACTAGCAAGGGATCATAAATTTGACCCTGTTACTGGAAGGGATAAGGAGATTGAGCGTGTACTACAAATATTAAGTCGTAGAACAAAGAACAATCCTTGCTTGGTAGGGGAAGCGGGAGTAGGTAAAACAGCAATTATCGAAGGCCTTGCACAGAAAATTGTGGATGGCACTATACCAGAACTTTTAAAAAACAAGAGGGTGGTATGCCTGGATTTACCATCTTTAGTATCAGGAACAAAATATAGGGGTGAGTTTGAAGAACGAATAAATAGGACACTAGAAGAGGTGAAAAACTCTGGGGATGTAATATTATTTATAGATGAATTGCATACAATTATAGGAGCGGGTGGAGCCGAGGGAACAATGGATACTGCTCATATATTAAAGCCCTCTTTAGCAAGGGGGGAAATCCAGTTAGTGGGTGCGACAACCCTAGATGAATATCGTAAGTATATTGAAAAAGATCCTGCTCTTGAAAGAAGATTTCAACCAGTAACTGTTAGTGAACCATCGGAAGAAGAGGCAATCCAAATCCTTCATGGGATAAAAGATAAATATGAAGCCCATCATAAGGTGCAAATTACCGATGATGCTATAGAATCTGCAGTAACACTATCCAATAGATATATTACAGACAGATATTTACCAGATAAGGCAATAGATTTAATCGATGAGGCTTCATCCAAAGTGAGACTTAGTTCTTATATAACCCCGGAGGATATAAAAACCCTAAAAGATAAGTTGGCAAAGCTATCTAATGACAAGGAACAGGCAATTAAAGATGAGAAATATGAACTTGCAGGTGAGATTAAGCATCTTGAAAACGATACGAAAGAACAACTAGCAGGTGCACAGATTGAATGGGAGGCAAAGTATAATAAAAATACTCAGGTAGTATCATCCGATAATATAGAGGATATCGTAAGTGCCTGGACTGGAATACCTGTTCAAAGGCTTGCGGAAGAAGAAAGCGAAAGACTTAGAAATATGGAAAACATCTTGCATGAACGTATAGTGGGACAAAAGCAAGCTGTATCTGCTATCTCAAAGGCTATTAGGAGGGGGCGCATAGGACTTAAAGACCCTAATAAGCCTATAGGTTCTTTTATGTTCCTAGGCCCGACAGGGGTTGGTAAGACTGAGCTTACAAAAGCAGTAGCTGGGTCACTGTTTGGTG
>CAYUEJ010000322.1:0-2361 GCA_964442565.1 uncultured Candidatus Epulonipiscium sp. | reverse complement strand
AGAGGAATTCGTACCCCTATTTTTAAAGAGGGAGATCATGTCCCAGGTATAGTTGTAGAGAGTATTTTAAAAGCTGCAGCCTCAGAAGGTTTTGAAATTCAAGATAAAGATATTGTAAGTATAACTGAATCAGTTGTTGCAAGGGCTCAGGGAAATTATGCAGATATTAGTGCTGTTTCTAAAGATATTGAAACTAAATTTGGCGACGATACTATAGGGGTTATTTTTCCGATTTTAAGCCGTAATAGGTTCTCACTTTGCCTTAAAGGTATTGCAGAGGGGGCCAAAAAAATTGTACTTATGCTTAGTTACCCTGGTGATGAGGTTGGAAATCATTTAATTGACCTTGATATGCTTGATGAGCAGAATGTAAACCCTTGGACTGACACTCTTACTGAAGCAGATTTCCGTAGACATTTTGGATATCCAAAACATGCTTTTACTGGGATGGATTATATTGCCTATTACAAATCTATTATGGATGAAGCTGGAATTGAATCTGACATTATCTTATCTAACAATCCTCGTACTATATTAGAATATACAAAATCAGTTTTGGTTTGTGATATTCATACAAGGTCTAGAACCAAAAGAATATTAAAAGAAAATGGCGCAAGCAAGGTTATAGGCCTTGATGAAATTTTAAATGAATCAATAGATGGCAATGGTTATAATAAGGATTATGGCCTCTTAGGTTCTAACCTAGCAACAGATCATAGCCTTAAACTATTCCCTAGAGATTGCCAACCAATCGTTGATGAAATACAGGAACTGTTTAAAGAAAAGACAGGCAAACATGTGGAAGTTATGGTTTATGGCGATGGCGCCTTTAAAGACCCTATCGGTAAAATCTGGGAGCTAGCAGACCCTGTTGTTTCTCCTGGTTACACAAGTGGTCTTGAAGGTAAGCCAAATGAGATTAAGCTAAAGTATCTTGCAGATAATAACTTCGCCCACTTACAAGGACAGGAACTTCAAGATGCATTATACGAATATATTAACGATAGGCAAAATAAAAGCGATGATGCCCAGGAGTCTATGGGTACTACCCCTAGGCGGTTAACCGACCTTATTGGGTCATTGTCTGATTTAACATCGGGAAGCGGAGATAAAGGCACACCCGTTGTATATATCCAAGGATATTTTGATAGCTACATTAAATAAATATTGCGTGGTATATCCTATTATGGTATACACAACTTGGGTTGCAAAAATACCATAATAGAACACACCACGCATGAGGATGTTGAAAACAAGGTACATGCCACAATATTGGGACTTTCTATTTTAATCTACCGTGATAACCTTGTTGTAGGTCCTTTTTTTATAAACTATGTATCCATAAATGCATATAATTAGGTTGCTAATTCCCATTGAAAACCATATCCCACTTGAGCCTATGCCTGTAAAGTGCTTAAATATTAAAATCATAGGTAGCCTTACAAGCCATAATCTTCCTATCTCCATATGCATTGAATATTTTGTATCGCCCGTTCCTTCAAATATTCCTTTTAAAATACTAAACACTCCCATAAGAGGTATAAATAAGGATATGATCCTTAAGTATTCTATGGACTCTATTATTACCTTTTGATCATCCCTAGACCTTACAAAAAGGTATATAATAGGTGTATTATATATAAATAATAAAACCGATCCTACAACGGAAAAAGCAAGGGTTATTATCATCGCCTTATTAAAGGCTTCCTTCACCCTATCTAATTGACCATACCCTAGGTTTTGGCCTGCTATAGATGTTATAGCCTCCCCTACTCCCATTGATGGCTGCATAATTAGAGATGTGATTTTATTAACCATTCCAAAAGCTGCTATTGTTGCCGTACCATAGGATGCAATAAAAATATTAAGCACCATAAATCCCATAGCTGAGCCTGATTGTCCTATTGATGATGGCAGTGCAATCTTAATTATCCTTCTTATTTTTCTTTTATCAAATCTAAATTTGCTAAATGATATTCTAATACCTTCCTTTGAATTCATAAGTAAAATAAGACCAACAATAGCCAATAAGGCCTTCGATATAATTGTTGCAATAGCTGCACCTGCTACCCCCATGTTAAAGGTAAATATAAAAATAGGGTCTAGCACCGCATTAAGCACCCCACTAATAGCGCCGAGGACTGTGGGCATTACCGTATTCCCCTGGGAGTTCATAATAGCATTATAGTTAAATATGAAAAAAGTAAAAGGTAAATCCAAAAATGTAATCCTAAGGTATATTTCTCCGTAATAAGCAATATCACCCTTCGCCCCCATCATTTTGACAATAAGCGGCGTAAAAATATAGCCGAAGGCCGCAAAAAGTATAGCAATTAAAAATGAAATCACGACAAATTGGAC
>CAYUEJ010000321.1:0-2362 GCA_964442565.1 uncultured Candidatus Epulonipiscium sp. | reverse complement strand
ATTAGCTCCCCTAGCCATAGATATAACACCTTTATCATGCCTTAACTTATTCTTAAAACCGTTTTGTTTAAACTCTCCTTTGATTGTATACCCAGGGGTTCCATAATTATTCATCAAGGGGTCCCCACCTTGTATAATATAACTTTCTACAATACGATGAAAAGCAAGTCCATCGTAGTAGCCTTCCTCTATAAGTGAAATAAAGTTATTAACGGTATTAGGTGCATAATCTGGATAAAGTTCAATTAAGATTACCTGCTCATCATCCAGGGTCATTGTCACAATAGGATTCTGATTCTGGGTTAAGGCAGTTAAATTACTCCTTGAGCAGCCACCCAAGCAAAAGCATATTAATAAAAGATAAGCTAGCTTTTTAATCATATGGGCCAATCCTCTTTCTTTGCATTAGTTAATATATCTTTATTTCTAGTATTTCACATTTTAAAAAGATTTATACAAAATGGGGATATAATCTATTACCCAACACACACAACTTACGTTGCAAAAGTGTTGGGTAACAGATTATATCCCCTTGGTATTGTGGCTAGTTAACACACAACTTACGCCGCAAAAGTGTTGGGTAACAGATTATATCCCCTTAGTACTGTGGAGATTAGTCTTCGTCTTCTTCGTCGAAGAATTCTTTTTCGAATGCAGATGCTACTTTTTCGTATTCATCGTCTGTGTCGATTTCTGAAAGGTTAACTTCGCCCTCTTCATCTTCTTCAAAACCGTATAGTAACACATCGTCTTCGCTATCTTGTGGAACAATAGCAATATATTCAGCTCCGTCTACTTCAAAAATACCAAGCACGTCACATGCTACTTCCTCTTCTTCACCATCAAACATTACATATATTACTGCTTCTTCCTCGTGGTTGCAGTTGCAATCGTTATGATCTGTCATTTTATAATCTCCCTTCAAAATATATTGTATTTATTATAGCACTCTTCTTTTCAAAATCCTACTATTATTTTATATAATAATAAAATTCCACCTAACTTTTTAGCTTTTTTGTGGCTCGTCGTAGCTTACACCAAATGTATCCGCTGTTACTTCTTTCATTACTACATCTTCAAATGGCCTATCCCCCATTCCAGTTGGTCCTTCAGCAATAAGGTCTACAAATTCAATACCTTCAACAACTTTACCAAATGCTGCGTATTGCCCATCTAGGTGTGGGGAATCTTCGTGCATGATAAAGAACTGTGAGCCTGCTGAATCTGGATGCCCTGAACGTGCCATAGAAATTACACCTTTTGTATGAGTTAGTGTGTTTGTTACACCATTGCCATTAAATTCACCTGGTATTTGATATCCAGGGCCTCCCATTCCTGTTCCATCTGGGCAACCACCTTGGATCATAAATCCATTAATAACTCTGTGGAAAATAAGTCCATTATAGTAGCCTTTATTTACTAAACTTACAAAGTTATTTACTGTATTTGGTGCAATCTCTGGGTATAATTCTACCTTGATATGGGCATCATCTTCTAATAATATTGTTACAACTGGGTTTTTGTTTTCCATTATATTATAATCTCCTTTTATGCATGTTTTAAAAACGCTATATATGCTTTTTTCATCTCGTATAAGTCAGCCTTACTTGTAATCTCCCATGGGGCATGCATGCTATGAACAGGTACGCCGCAGTCTATTACATCCATACCAAAGTTAGCTAGTATATAGGCTATAGTGCCACCGCCACCCTGGTCTACCTTACCCATTTCGGATGTTTGCCATGTTACATTTTCTTTATCCATAATGTTACGTAGCTCAGCTACATACTCGGCATTGGCCTCGTTGGATCCAGATTTACCTCTTGAGCCTGTATATTTATTAAATACAACTCCCTTGCCAAAATATGCTGAGTTATATTTCTCCATTACAGATGGGAAATTCGGATCATATCCTGCTGTAACATCTGAGGATAGCATCTTGGAATTAGCTAGGGCCCTACTTAGGTTAATTCCTGAATATTGGCCTGCTAAATTAAGCAATTCTCCTACAGTATTCTCAAAAAAACGAGATTGCATACCTGATGCTCCCATACTTCCTATTTCTTCTTTATCTACTAGGATTGTTACAGTTGTTTTATCTGGGTCTATAACCTCTAGCTGTGCTTCTAGTGATGCATAAGCACATACACGGTCATCTTGACCATACCCTATAATCATACTGCGGTCTAGTCCATAATCTCTTGCAGGGCCAGCTGGTACAATCTGAAGTTCTGCTGATACAAGATCCTCTTCAACAATACCATATTTTTCATTAAGTAGCACTAGTATATTTAATTTTACCTTTTCTTTCTCATCTTTATTGTTAATAGGTATAGAGCCTAAACATATATTTAAATCTTCC
>CAYUEJ010000320.1:0-2370 GCA_964442565.1 uncultured Candidatus Epulonipiscium sp. | reverse complement strand
TTCTTTTATTTCATCCACAATTAATCCAACTTGTGAATCTTCTATACGGATAATGATAATTCTTGTATTATCATCATAATCCCTATGCCCTATAGCAAATCTTTTACGAAGGCTCATAACTGGTATAATTTCCCCCCTAAGGTTCATTACACCTTCAATGCAGTCTGGGGCCTTGGGTACACGAGCTATAGTTTTAACTTTTTCAATCCCTTGTACAGATTGTATATCTACACCATATGACTCATCACCTAGTTGTAGAATAACATATTGTTTTGATAAATTTTCCGTTTCCATGGCTTCTCACTCCCATCTAAGCTTTATATTAGTGTATTGATATCAAGGATTAATGCAACTTCACCATTACCTAGGATTGTCGCACCTGCAATCATTTTAATACCACTTAAGTACTTACCTAATGATTTAATAACTATCTCTTGCTGCCCTATTAGGTCATCAATAACAAAACCAACTTGTTTATCACCTTTTTTAACAATAACAACCATAATTGTTTCTTGCTCTTCTTTTGGTTCTACCTCTAATAACTTGTGTAAACGAACAATAGGAATTACTTCATTTCTTAATAATATTATTTCTTGTTTCTGTACGAATTGAATATCTGATACTTTAATATCTTCAATATTTTGTATGTTACTAAGTGGAATGGCATATTTTTCATCACCCAACTGTACCATTAGTGCTTGAATAATCGCTAATGTAAGTGGTAAGCGAACGATAAAGTTACTACCTTTTCCTAGTTCTGTCTTAACTTCTATATTACCACCTAAGGCTGTTATTTTACTTTTTACTACGTCAAGTCCCACTCCTCTACCAGAAACATCTGTTATTTCTTTAGAAGTTGTAAAACTTGGTGCAAAAAGGAGCTCTATGATTTCTTGGTCTGACATATTAGCAGCTACTTCTTTTGTAATAACTCCCTTTTCTATAGCAGAATCACGTATTTTAGGAACATCTATTCCTTTTCCATCATCATTTACTTCTATAACGACATTGTTTCCATCCTGGTATGCTTTTAAATCAACAGTACCCTGCCTTGGTTTTCCAATTTTTAATCTTTCTTCTGTTGTTTCTAAACCATGATCAGCAGCATTTCTGAGTAGATGTATAAGTGGATCCCCTATCTCATCTATTACTGTTCTATCAAGTTCTGTTTCTTCACCTGACATAACAAGTTCAATCTCTTTGTTAAGTTTTCGTGAAACGTCCCTTATCATACGTGGGAAACGATTAAATACAATCTCTACCGGAACCATTCGTACTTTCATTACTGCATCATGCAAACTTGTAGTAACTCTTTCTAAGTACTCTACTGACTCGCTATAACTAACATCCTCTGCTTCTGATAAGCCTATTCCTTCTAGCTGAGTTTTTACAATAATTAACTCACTAACTAGGTTCATAAGAGAATCTAGGCGGTCTATATCTACCCTGACGGTCTTGCCTGCTGTTTGCTTTCCTTTAGCAGCATTAGATACTGTTTCCTTATCCTCTATGGTTGGTGCTGGTGGATTAATTCCTTTCTCTACCGAGACCTGTGAGACTTGCTCTGCTTGCTTGTCTGCAACTGTAACCCTACTTAGTTCTATCTTGTCAACTTCTGCTACACCCATTAAAATATCATTAACCGAATCTTCCATATGACTCGTAATAAGTATAACTTCAAAGTCTGTATCAAACTTTTCATCTTCTATATCCTGCACTGGTGGGATAGCGTGAATAATTTCACCTATTGACTCTAATTCCCTAAATATAATAAATGCCCTAGCAGACTTAAGAACACAGGTTGGACTTAAAGATATATGGATATTATATACGTTTAGGGCTTGCCTTTGTGCTTCTCTAACTATGTTTTGCTGAGCCTCAGGAAGGTCAGTGTCGCCCAAAAATGTATTTTCCTCTTGGGCACTTTCTTGTTCTATGATTGGTGATGTTGGTGTGCCACCTTCTTCTAAAACATCGTTTAGGCTTTCTATAAGATGCCCATACTCCTCATGTCCTTCAGTACCTGTTTGAATAATTTCATCTACATAGTTTTCAAGCGCATCTAAACTTTCAAACAATACATCTATTAATCCTGTTGAAACTTTAATCTCACCTGTTCTGAGTTCTGATAATACATTTTCGGCATTATGGGTTAAGTTTTGCATCTTAGTAAATCCCATAGTACCTGCCATACCTTTTAGAGTATGGGCAATTCTAAAAATTTCATTAAGTATAGCTAAATCTTCTGGGTCCTTTTCTAGGCTTAATAAATTTTCATTTAACCGTTGTAGGTTTTCTTGCGATTCTTCAATGAACATTTGCATATATTGATTCATGTCCATACTATTACCCCCTCACATATCTTATTAT
>CAYUEJ010000319.1:0-2377 GCA_964442565.1 uncultured Candidatus Epulonipiscium sp. | reverse complement strand
AAAATGGTATTATTAAAACCTCTCCCCCAGTAGCTAAATACCCTCTTTGCTTTATAGCCACTTCGTGCGCTATAGGTGTTAAGATTATTCCTAGTGCTATCATTAGTAGATAAACTCTTCTCATTTGCCCTATCCTCCATTGGTTTTATAATTTATCCCAGTACTCCGCATACTCCGGGTTTTTCAGTAACCAGGAATCTGTTGGTTTTCGACCTTGAGATTTCATTCTTTGTAGTCGTGCTTTAATCGAACAGTCTTCTCTCTTCTCATACTCCATAATTCCGTTATATTTTACATCCCCATTTTTATCAAACTCTGAATTTGAGTAGTCATGTCTTACATCCTCAATCCATATGGTTGATCTAACGGTCATAACGGTCACTTAATCGCCCCCTTTGGTATAAATTATGCTTTGCTTAGAATGTCCTATACTTTAAATAAGTGCTGCCTCTTTGTCCTTTTCAATATGGATGTACTTCAGGGCCAGACCAGTCATAATCATGTCATCACTTATATCTAGCCCCTTATTCCAAATATCCATTTCTGTTTCTTCTATGACATCATCCCTTGCTATCGTTACAAGTTGTGGGGCTATTGAGGATATCTGGTTAACGATATCTAACATATTAATGATGCCTTTACTAGGCAACGTCCGCTGTATCTTGGCCAACTTTGGGTCTGCTAATTTATATAGTAGTAGCTTATCCTCGTACACCTCGGCCATTTTAAACATAATTACAACTGGTGGTAATGTTTTGTTACACTCATAATCAGATATAGTACTTACACTCTTGCCTAGCAGCTCTGCTGCTTGTTCTTGGGTCAAATTAGCAGTTTCCCTGCTATCCTTGAAGATAAGTCCATAGTCGTACTTCATGGTAATTCCCCCTTCTCTTTGATAAAATTGAGTTATAAACATTTCTCAATCCATTCTTTTAATCACCCCTTTCTATGGTTTCCACTAGCTCATCCCTATGTTCCTTCACCATTCCAATTATCCTATCAGCTATATCTGTAGCTTGTGGAACCATGTCCTGTGATATATTTCTTACAGTCCTCACATCTAGCGAATAGCGAATCACTGCCGTAATGCCCGTGTGGAGATTGGAATTATCCTTAACCTTATCTAGCCCTAACTTATCTAACTCTCTACGTATATGCTTACTTGCTTCTTGCCACGGCAATGTCCCACCTTGGCTAACAGTTACACTGTTGAACTTAGCCTCTAGCTCCGCTATACGCTTTTCCATTTGCTCCATCTTGTTCATGATGTGCTCCCTCCTCTTTAAGTAATTCTTGCACTGTTACTCCTAAGGCCTGCGATAAAGTTATAAGCACATTTATGTTAGGTGAGTATTTATTGCGTTCCAAATCACTGATTGTTGTTTGGGGTATATCTGTTATTTCGCTTAGTTTGGCTTGTGACATTTCTTTTAATTGCCTATGGTGCCTAAGTTTTTTACCAAAATTCATCTTGCCCCTCCCTTCTTATTTGCTAACTATATATCGTTAACTGTATTATATAACTCTTTTTTCAACTTGTCAACGATATATCGTTAATCTTTTAGAAAAAGTTATGTTACACTTTTATAAACGGTATTACGTTAGGATGATTATATGAATGTATTGGAAGCTCTTTCTTTAAGGATCGTGGAACTCTGCGATCAACACGATATTACAGTAAATAAACTATGTACCATTTCTGGTGTCACTCAATCTACAGTTGATAGCATTCTTAAGGGTAAAAGTAAAAATCCAGGTATCGCTACTATTAAAAAACTCTGCGATGGCTTAGATATCACAGTATTTGATTTCTTCAACTCTCCTTTATTTATCAACCTAGAACAAGAGGTGAAATGATACATATTATGTTTGATATTGGCAAAAGACTAATTGAATTAAGAAGCCAACAAGGTATTTCATCTAATAAACTTTCTAAGCTACTAAGTGTAGATCCGTCTACTTTAAATAAAATTGAAAAAGGCACTGCTAAGCCATCTGTAGATTTACTTTTTAGGATATGTAGCTATTTCAACATCACCCTATCCGACTTCTTCAACGATGGCTCCAACGCTGTTGTTATACCAGGTGATGTTAAAGAACTGGTTGAAGCTGCTAAAGAGCTTGATAAAGAACAGCTAAAAGAACTCACTCGCCTTATCAAAGTTATGAAGTAATACAATCTATATCAGCAAATGATAAAAAGGGAGGGCATATGGAAGTTTCATTAACAAAAGAAATAAAACTAAATCCTATTTTGATAGACAAAACTTTTTCCGTAAATTGTTTTGAAACTGTGATTTCAAAGTTTTCTGATGAAGATAATGCCTTGAGATCTACTCATATTCAGGTCACTTCACTTGACTATGCATACTAT
>CAYUEJ010000318.1:0-2383 GCA_964442565.1 uncultured Candidatus Epulonipiscium sp. | reverse complement strand
TCTATATTAGAAGTTACAATCCCTTTCTCTGCCAATTCCTTACTTGTTAAGATAGCCTCTCCATCTTCTAGAAGACTTGACAAGGTGGGTTCCCATGCATAAGCAGCATCTATATCCCCACGCTGCCATGCCGCATATATATCTGGCATTTGCATATCATAAATCGTTAGATCTTTTTCTTCTATACCATTTAACTCCAAGGCCTTTAATAAACTGTAATGGGTTGTTGTAGAAAATGGTGTTGCTACTTTCTTACCCACAAGGTCATGAATTGATTTTATATTAGATGTATTTTTAGCTACTAGTCTTTCTGCCTCACCCAAAACTTCATGAATCCATATAACCTCTGCTTCTATACCACTGGCAATTCCAAGCACCCCTGATGACACGCCTAGGTGGGCAAAATCAATGTCTTTCGATACTAGGGCATTTCTTATATCCCCTGCATCAAATTCTATAATATTGATCTCTACACCTAGCTCCTCTTCAAAGTATTTCTTGTTAATAGCAATCTTTTCGCCGTTTGGAATTCTTTGTGTACCTATATTTACAACCTTTAGTCCCTGTTCATCTCCCTGTTTATTCTGTTTATTGCAAGCTACAAATAAAAGCATTGTCATTACAAGAAAGCTTATGTTTAATATTAAGTTTTTTCTTCGCATATAGTCCCGCCTTTTTCTAAAATCTTCTATCACATAAGTAAATCATGATGCTATCCTTATAGGATCTAGCATCATGATTTACTTATGTCTTAGTTTTTAGTTAAAATTATAGTCTGTTACAATTCTATCCCTGCCTGTTATTTGGTCCTCATAATATTCGTAATTACATATTCCTAGGTATGAGCCTGATATATTAAATACATTCTTATAGCCTAGGCCCTGAAGTGCAAGCACCGCATTATAACTTCTTTGGCTTGAGCGGCAATGTAAATATACCGGCCTATCTTTTGGTACCTCATCCACCCTATCCCTAAGTTCGCTAAGTGGGATATTAATTGCATTAATAAGATGCCCCATCTCAAACTCGTCCTTTTCTCTTACGTCTATAATAAAGGCGTTACTTTCTACTAGTTCCCTTACTTTATATACTGGAATCTGATTAAACCTTCCGTATAATAAGTTAAGACCTACTAAAGCTGCATGGTTAACAACGTCCTTAGCTGTTCCAAAAATTGGTGCGTAGCATAATTCAAGCTCTTTTAAATTTTCCAGGGTTCCACCCATTGTAATCATTGTAGCAATAATATCTACCCTCTTATCCACATTCCCTTTCCCTATAGCCTGAGCACCTAGTATTTTACCTGTGGGATACTCATATACCAGTTTGAAATGTAATGGGCTGCTATCTGGCATAAGGCCAACCTTATCCCCTGGAATTATATATACAAAGTCATGGGGTATACCTGCTTCTTTTGCCGCTTTCTCAGTTAAACCAGTTGAAGCTGCTGATAGATTAAATATCTGAACCACTGATGACCCAATTAGGCCTGTATTATTATGTGGTATTTTATAGATATGATCTGCAGCTGCCCTTGCTTGTCTTTGGGCTGGGCCAGCTAATGGGAATCTACAAGCCTTGTTAGTTAAGCTATTATAAACCTCTATAGCATCCCCTACTGCGTAAATATTTTTATCGCTTGTTAAATAATTACGATCTACTTTAATGCCACCTGTTTCCCCAATCTCAAGCCCTGCCTGTTTTGCAAGGGTAGTCTCTGGGTAAACACCTATTGCCATAACAACAATCTCTGCTGTTACTTCCTTACCTGATGATAATACTACCTTATCTTGTTCAATTGTTGCAAGTGCATCACCTAATATAAGATTAACCCCTTGGTCCATCATTTCTTTATGAAGGATTTGAGCCATGTCTATATCAAAAGGATTCATTATTTGCTCTGCACATTCAACCAGGTTAACATTTTTACCTGCTAGTCTTAGATTCTCAGCTACCTCAACCCCTATGAATCCTCCTCCAACAACTACTGTATCTTTTACATTGTTATTATCTATATAGGACTTAAGATTTTTGATATCTACAACGTTCCTAACAACAAAGACATTTTGATTTCCGATACCTGAAATGCTTTTTGGAAGGATTGGATTAGCTCCTGGTGATAGAACTAATGTATCATATGATTCTTCATATGTTCCTTCTGTAAGGACATTTCTTACAATTACCTTCTTCTCTTCTTTGTTAATTCTTATTACCTCATTATTAACCCTAGCATCTATATTATATTGTTTTTTGAACTGCTCTGGGTGCATTAACACTAAATCATCGCTATCTTCAATAATACCGCTTAGATGATATGGTAGGGCGCAGTTAGAAAATGAAACATGTGGTCCACGTTCAAACATAATTATTTCCGCTGATTCAT
>CAYUEJ010000317.1:0-2410 GCA_964442565.1 uncultured Candidatus Epulonipiscium sp. | reverse complement strand
TAGCTGAAATAAACATACACGAAGAGGATAATGTTGAGGAAGTTGTAGAGGAAGTTTTTGTTGTAGGGGAAGGCTATGATATATGGAGAAAATTAAACCTTGTAAAAAAAGATGGGAGTTTTATAAGTATAGGGGAAGACGTATTGGATTGGGTAACCATTAATGAAAATGGGGAAAATCTAATTTATTATCATGGGGCTGAAGTAAAGGGAACAGAATGGTCGCGGGAAGATAGAAGTTTTAATAAGTATAATATTAAAACAGGAAATGATGAGATACTTTACAGAGGAAAGAGCGATGATGGAATAGAGATTATAAGAGACGAAGGAAGCAATAAGAACTATCTAGCATTAAAGACACAATATGAGGAGTTTGGGGCAAATGGAGATTTAACGCTTATTAGCATTGAAAATGACCAAATTATATTTGAAGCAGCTAACATAGATTTCTACAGGCCTTTATATATCTATAAAGGAGTACTTTGCTACCAACAAAACGATGGAAATATTATGTCATACGATATAGAAAAGAAAAAAATATCAACACTTATGGATTTACAAGATTTGGCAATGGGATATAATGATATGTATACAGATAAGGAACATATATATATTGAGACCTACTATGAAGGCCCAGGATATCAGATAACCTACGATAAAATATATAAAATTAATATCAGTACAGGTATTAAAACTGAAATTAATTTTGAAAGAATGGATGACGGTAATGGTAGGGTTGAGATTACAAATGTGAATGGAGACTATATATATGTTGGTTCGGGAGATGTTTATACGGCTCCATCTTTATTTGCATATAACATGCAAAATAGGGAAACATACAACTTAGGGGCCTTTTATATGGGGCAAAATAGTGATTATCTCTATGTATATGATGAATATCAATTGGAAGATGAATATCTGTGGGAAAATGAGGAAGAATATATACCTAAAACTCTTGAGCAATTATTTAAAGATCCCCAGAAGCTTTATCGTATACCAAAAGGAACCAATAAAAGGGAATCTGCAACATTAGATAGCATAAGAAAATACACTAAAATTAATTATGATGGGGATTTACCTTACTATCTCCATATAAATCCTATAATCAAAGATGGCTATGAAACTAGGCAATCAGCAGATGGGGGACATGCCCTATGCGGGGAGAATCAGGATACTCCTTTTTACGAAACGGGTTGGTATATTAGTGGATTTGATAAAGTGGATATAATAAATACTAATAAACTAAACGTTAGCCTTTCAGCAGAGGCCTTAACCTTAAACAGTGGGCATTCTCAACAATTAAGTTGGACCATTAGCAACCCAGAAGCAACATTATACTTTACAAGCAGTGACCCTTCAGTAGCAACTGTGGATGAGGAGGGGCTCATAACAACACATAATCCAGGGACAACCAATATTAGTGTTACAGCTATTCAAGATGGATTTAAAAGGGATATTCAAAACCTATCATTAACTGTAGAAGGGACTCCTAAAGCTTTTTTAGCTGTAAAGCCATCAATGGTTATTGGGGAACCGGGGGAAAAGGTTAAGATTCAATACCAAACCCTAGGTGGGGCAACCGTAGATGTGTCGTCTCCGAATCAAGAATTAGAGATGATTCAATCAGCAGATAGGGCTATAGAAGTGATTGTACCAAAAGATGGTGTAGGTGAAATAGTTTTTACTGTTAACCAGGAGGGTTATTCGGAAAATAAAATAACTGTTCCTATAGCTAGGGTGACAGATGATATAGAAAAAAATATTTCCTATCTTACAGAAACATGGGAAAGCATCCCTAATAGTCAAAAAAATCTAGAAGATATAAGGGATAATATTGCAAGCCAAGGGGATATAATAGGGACAGAACTAGCATCTATTGTACGTCGTCCTAAAAAGAATATATATGTTGTAACCAAGGAAGATTGCCTTGCATTACTTGATCGAACCTGGAATATAAAGCAAATACTGAAAGGTCGGATGAACAAAACAGGCATCATACCATATCGAGACTTTGCTGATAGCATCAAGGTTAATCTTGATGGAGCCAAAAAAGGAATTACCATAGAAGTTAACCAGAAAGAATTAGCTGGAGTAGGGGAAGAACTATTGCCACTCATTTTAAATATAAGGGAGTTAGATGTTAGTATTGGGCTGCCGCTACATAACTGGGAAGAGCTGCTTGGCAACATGGATAAACTTCTAATCCATATTGAAAAAGAAGATGCTGGCATAAGGTTAACCTTAGAAGATGGTGAAGGAAATAATCTAGATCAGCTTGCTGATAACTTGGAAATTACACTACATGATGAGCTCTTAAAAGGTTTAGAAAAAGCAAGTTTAGTCATGGATAATGGTAAAAATAAAATAAACATAGGTGGACATTACAATGAACAAGAAAGAGGTATTCAAGT
>CAYUEJ010000316.1:0-2431 GCA_964442565.1 uncultured Candidatus Epulonipiscium sp. | reverse complement strand
AAGCTTGTAGGTTTTAAAAAAGGAGAAAGGCTCATTAATAATTTCTGCCTCTTTAGGAATATCTTTTATGGGCATATTAAATCTTTCTAACTGCTCATAGTCAAATATAAGCTCCATAGGGGTATCCCTGATTATTGGTATATCATCCGCTTTTTCATTCTTAAGAATTCTAATTGCCAACTTACCAGCATTTTGTCCATGTTTTCGGGGAGAAATCATGGCTCCACCTACACTCCCATGGCCCATTACCAAAGAATACATATGGAATACTGGTACATTACTTTTTTTGCTCACGGTTTCTGTAAACTCTTCAAAACCCATTGCCCGTCCTAATATATCTTGGTAATAGGTTAGTATTAGTACAGCACTATCTTCATCTAATCCCCTTATATTTTCTATAATACCCTTGTGTGTCCTATTTGTTATACTTTTTGGTGTTATCCCATAGTATTTTGATTTAATAATATTTTCTACTATATAATATTCAGACTTTCCACTTTCAGTCTGGTCATGAACAATATAAAGTTCTTTCATCTCAGGATTTATCGTGAGCGCCATATCAATAGTTTCTTTCAAATCGATATATTCAATAACACCTGTTATATTTTTTTCATCATGGATTAGCCGACGTTCCCCCTCTTCATTAACCCCCGCAAACACAATCGGTGCATTAGAAAAAAGTTCTTCCCTATACTCTAGAGCAAATTCCAAAGCCTTATCATCAGTTGTAATAATAATGGAAATTTCTTTATTTTGATACTTTGTTTTATATGTAGCATATAGATTCTCGATGTTTTCATCAATGGGAAAATTCTTCCAGTCCATGTACTCCGTATATGTTAATAAATTTAATCCAGAACCTCCGAGCTCCTCTAATATAGCCCTTGTTAAATCAGAGGTCCATGTAAAATCCCCATGATATGAATTAAGAATAAGGGCCCTGCTCCCTGGGTCCTTGGCATATACGGGATACTTGATTATCCCCACCAGAAAAACTGCTATGATTACAAATAAAGCTCTCACATGTTTTAGTCTTTTTAGATACATACATCACGTCTCCTAGTATTACCTTAAGTAATATGTCTTAATAAGGGTGTTTCCCAATTTTAATGATACTATAAAACCCTAAAAATGACTAGTAAAAGACAGTTTTTTTGTACATATCTATCAGCATATTAACATCTTATTAGTTTAATACCTTCAATAAAAAACCTATTAATACCCAAAGCACTAGAATCTATAAAGTATTATACAGCTGTAGATTACGAAAATAAATAATTAAAATATGCCTGGCCCATTCTTTCTGGTACACACAACTTAGGTTGCAAAAGTACTGGGAAGGACGTGCCAGGCATTCTTTTATGTTAATTTAATGCTTCTTTTAAATCATTAATAATATCATCCACATCTTCAATACCAACTGATAAGCGGAGCAACCTCTCATCAATCCCCTTGGCCTCCCGCTCCGCCTGTGCTATATCAGCATGTGTTTGCATCATTGGATAGGTTATAAGGGTCTCTACGCCCCCTAGGCTCTCTGCGTAAAGTATTACTTTAACACCTTCAAGAATATTAATGGCTGTTTGCTCACTATCTACCTCAAAAGAAATCATAGCCCCAAACCCGTTTGCTTGCCCTTTACATATTTCGTAACCTGGATGTGTTTTAAGTCCTACATAATGCACAGTCTTAACTTTGGGGTGTTCCAGTAACCAATGGACAATTGTTATAGCATTTTCCTGCTGTTTTTCCATTCTAATAGCCAATGTCTTAATTCCTCTAATCATTAACCAACTATCAAGGGGTGCTAGGCAGGCCCCTGTTGTCTTATAAATAAATCTTAATTTCTCAGATAAATCTTCATTATTTGTAACCAAAAATCCGGATAAAGTATCATTATGCCCTGATAGGTATTTGGTTCCGCTATGCATTACAATATCTGCCCCAAGCTCTAGTGGTCTTTGAAAGTAAGGTGTTAAGAATGTATTATCCACTATTAAAAGGATGTTATGTTTTTTAGCAATCTCAGAAACAGCACCAATATCTGTTACATGCATCATAGGGTTAGTCGGTGTTTCAATAAAAACTGCTTTAGTATTTGTTGTGATATGGTTTTCGATTTTGGTAATATCAGATGTATCTACAAAGTCAAAAGTCAGACCGTTTTTCTTTGATATATGGTCAAACAGGCGGTGAGATCCTCCGTATAAATCATGTGATGCAATAATGTGGTCCCCTATTTCAAAAAGCTCCATCATGGCGGTAATAGCTGCCATACCAGTGCTAAATGCCATAGCATCTATGCCTGATTCTAACTTAGCCACCAATTTCTCAAGCTGCTCCCTAGTTGGGTTTTGTAACCTAGAGTAATCATAGCCTGTGCTTTCCCCCACCCCAGGATGACCAAATGTAGCCGTCTGATATATAGGCA
>CAYUEJ010000315.1:0-2486 GCA_964442565.1 uncultured Candidatus Epulonipiscium sp. | reverse complement strand
TGATTCAAAGGTAAGGGAATTAAATGTAAGGGAAGAAACTTTAAATAAATATGGTCCTGTTAGTGAACAGACGGCTTATGAAATGAGTAAAGGTTTATTTTGCAAATCTAATATAGATATAGCACTTTCTATTACAGGGCTTGCAGGTCCAGAGGGGCATAACTCAGGAAAGCCTATAGGACTTGTATATATATGTGTAATTACTAAAGATTTTGAAAGAGTTTTTAAATATAATTTTAATGGTGATCGAGATTTAATTAGAAAAAGAGCTACAGTAAAAGCCTTAGATGTATTACGAATATTAGTTAAATAACAATTGACTTATATTGATATCTAATATAAGATGTAAGTAGAACTAACGTTCCAAAATTGAAAGGGGTGATTCCAGTTTAACTGGAGGAATATGACTGATAATACCGAAAGAAAAAAGGCACTCGATGTAGCATTGGGTCAAATAGAAAAACAATTTGGGAAAGGCTCAATTATGCGCTTAGGGGATAACATAAAGATGAATTTAGATGTAATCCCAACCGGTTCATTAAACTTGGATATTGCATTGGGAATAGGAGGAGTACCTCGTGGACGTATAATAGAAATTTATGGTCCAGAATCATCGGGAAAAACTACAGTTTCTCTTCATATAATAGCTGAGGCTCAAAAGTTAGGTGGAATAGCAGCTTTTATTGATGCAGAGCATGCTTTAGATCCTTCCTATTCTAAGAAACTAGGTGTAGACATAGATAACCTGTATATATCCCAACCTGACCACGCAGAGCAGGCCCTGGAGATAACAGAGACAATGGTACGCTCAGGTGCTATTGATTTAGTAGTAGTTGACTCTGTAGCAGCCTTAGTTCCTAAAGCTGAGATTGAAGGGGAGATGGGAGACTCACATATGGGCTTGCAAGCTAGATTAATGTCCCAGGCCCTACGTAAGCTAACAGGAATCATCAATAAATCTAAATGCTCTGTTATTTTTATTAACCAGCTTCGTGAAAAAATAGGAGTTATGTTTGGCAGTAACGAGACAACAACAGGTGGACGCGCTCTTAAGTTCTATTCATCTATTAGATTAGATGTGCGCAGGATAGAAACCCTAAAGCAAAGTAATGACTTTGTAGGAAACAGAACAAGAGTAAGAGTTGTTAAGAATAAGGTAGCTCCACCCTTCCAGGTAGCAGAATTTGATATTATGTATGGACTTGGAATATCCAAAGAAGGGGACGTACTAGATCTTGCAGTTGAGGCGGGGATTGCTAATAAAAGTGGTTCATGGTATTCATACGGTGAGACTAGACTTGGACAAGGCCGGGAGAACGCTAAAATATACTTTGCGGAAAACCCTGACTTATTATTTGAGATAGAGAACTTAGTAAGGTTGCACCACGGACTAGCTAGTCTAGACCCTAACAGCGCGCCAGTACCTAAGGTAAGCCCTGATGATACAAGCGTAGAAGAAGCAGCAACAGAAACTAAATAGCAGGAAAGATTTGCTTTCCTTAGCTATGATAGCATGTCTGTTATATCCTCTCTGGTACTTTTGCAACCAAGGTTGTGCCTACCAAAGAGGATATAACAGACATTTTTTTTATAATTAGGAAGGTTCTACTTTCCTTACCAGCGATAGTGAGGCAGATAAGTCCTTTTTGGGGCTTTTCAACGGGAGTTGTGTGCCCCAAAAAGGACTTAATCTGCCATTCTTTTGTAAGCAAGGAGCTGAATATTATTAACACAAAGGTAATAACAAAAATAGAAATACAAAAGAAAGATAAGAATAGGTGCTCTGTATTTATTAATGAAGAATTTGCTTTTGGGATGGATTTAGATTGTGTTATAAAATATGATATTCAAAAGGGCAATCGGTATACTAACGAGGAATATGATAATCTTCTTCAAAAACTACAGTACGAAAAAGCAAAGTTTGCAGCCCTTAGATATATTAATTACTCACCTAGAAGCATAAAGGAAACTACAGATAAGTTAAGAACCCTTCAATTTGAAGAAAGTGTTATAGAAAAGACTATAGACTTTTTATTATCCTACGATTATCTTAATGATTTAGAGTATGCTAAAGTATTTATTCGCACTAGAATTGAAGGGAAGAGATACGGAAGGAATAAGGTTTCATATGACCTTATCATGCGCGGAGTTGGTAAAGAAATCAGTGGACCTATCCTAGAGCAGTATCAAGATGCTGAATATGAAGGGGCCACTTATTTATATAACAAAAGAACAAAGGGAAAAAAGCTAAAAGATCATAAAGAAAGGGCCAAAATAACGCGTTATTTGCAAGGCCGAGGCTATTCATATGAAACAATCAAAGATGTTATACAAGAATCCACACAGCACTACATTTAATATGTCATGCTTGACATAGTTTTTAAAAAGATATACAATTAAGATGTTATTTTATCATAAAAATGTACTATGAATGTACCATGAAAATTAAATAAGGGAGGTGTTTAACATTACAGGACTACTTTATG
>CAYUEJ010000314.1:0-2495 GCA_964442565.1 uncultured Candidatus Epulonipiscium sp. | reverse complement strand
GTGTGAATCGACCTTGTAGCAAAATGTTACTCTCTCCTGAGCAGAAACGCCGAATTCAGTAAGTGTTATCCGGGATGTCCCGTTATAGGCAAGGGTTTATTTGAACCTACTAAGTGGGCTGTTTTTACCAAAAGCAGTCAATATGGGTGGTAACGCGTGGCTTTTATCCTCGTCCCAGTTGCAAAAACATGCAGGGATGAGGATTTTTTGTATCCAAAATGAAAAATTGTCGAGAAAAATAGATGAAATATATTAAAAGGAGGTCTTTGTAATGAGAGTAGCAGATGCGATTGTTCGTGGATTAAGGGAACAAAATGTAACAACTGTATTTGGATATCCAGGGGCAGCAATTATGCCATTATATGAAGCTTTAAGAACATCAGGTATTCACCATGTGCTCGTACGCCATGAGCAGGCAGCAGGTCATAGTGCAAACGGATACGCGAGGGTTAAGGGTGAAGTCGGAGTCAGTATTGTAACATCAGGACCAGGCGCAACCAACATAATAACAGGGATAGCTACTGCATACATGGATTCCATTCCTTTAGTAGTTATTACAGGGCAAGTAAAATCAAGTGTAATAGGGAAAGATGTATTTCAAGAAGTAGACATTACTGGGGCCACGGAGCCGTTTATCAAACATAACTACCTAGTGAAAGATGCTAGCCAGATACCAAGGATTATAAAAGAAGCATTTTATATAGCAAGAACAGGTAGACCAGGGCCAGTTTTAATAGACATACCAGTTGATATTTTAGAAGAGCAAATTGATTACACTAACGGTGATGTAGATATTAGAGGCTATAAGCCGACAAAATCAGGCCATATGGGCCAAATAAAAAGAGCTATTAAGGCACTAGAAAAAAGTGAAAAACCACTTATTTGTGTAGGTGGTGGAATAAGAATTTCAAATGCCGAAGAAGAAATCATAGAATTTATAGAAAAAACAAAAATCCCTATGGTTCACACATTAATGGGGATGGGGATTGTACCTACAAAGCACCCATATAATCTTGGTATGATTGGAAGTCACGGATTCCCACTTGGAAACGATGCATTGAATAAGGCTGATACAGTGGTTTTCATTGGTGCAAGGGTTGCAGATAGAAGTATAATACCAGCAAATACATTCAGTGAAGACACTCAGATTATTCATATAGATGTAGATCCAGCAGAAATCGGAAAAAATACACATGCAAACATCCCACTTGTAGGAGATGCAAAAAACATACTAGTACAAATGAATCAAATTGCAAGTGAATTAGATACAGATGACTGGGTTGAAGGCATGAGGGCTAAGCACCCAGCCAAGGAAGAAAAGCATGAGTATGAAAATGCTATAAATCCAAAATTAATGATACAAGAGCTATCAAAATTACTTCCAGATGATGCTATAATAGTAGGTGATGTTGGCCAAAACCAAATGTGGACTGGAAGGCATATGGAGTTTAAAGGAAGCAGGCAGTTTTTCACATCAGGTGGCTTAGGAACTATGGGCTATGCACTTCCCGCTAGTTTAGGAGTTTGCGTGGCAGATAAAAACCGAACAGTAGTAGCAACTATGGGTGATGGCGGCTTCCAGATGAGCTTTGGCGAACTAGCCACAATAATGCAAGAAGGCCTAAAGCCAATCATTATATTATTTAACAATACAAAACTTGGAATGGTACATGAGATGCAGTATAGAAACTACAACAAAGAGTACGGAGTAGACTTAAACTGTAACCCAGATTTTGCAATGATTTCAAGGGCATATGGTATAGAAACAGCCAAAATCAGCAGCCCAGATGAGATGATAGATGTACTTAAAGAAGCAGTTAGCTGTGATGGACCATTTTTAATAGAATGTATTGTTGATCCAAGAGAATCTACATTATAGGACTTAGAAAATCACAATAGAAAGGGTGCTAATATGAAAAAACACGTACTATCTGTCCTAGTTGAAAACCAAGCAGGCGTACTTAGCAGAATATCTGGGCTATTTAGCCGTAGAGGATACAATATCCACAGTTTATCTGTAGGTGAAACAGAAAACCCAAGTATATCTAGGATGACTATCGTAGTAGGAGAAAGTGCTCAAACACTAGAGCAAATCAAGAAACAGTTAAATAAGCTTATAGATGTAATTAAAATTATAGAGCTAGAAGACTCAACATCAGTTTATAGGGAACTAGCCCTCATTAAAGTAAAAACAACTGAGGAAAGCATGGCAAAGATTATTGAAATCGCTAATATCTTTAGGGCAAGAATAATAGATGTTGATGGAGAATCTCTCATGGTTGAATCAACAGGGGATCAGAGTAAACTAACAGCACTTATTAATATGCTAGAGCCTTACGGGCTTAAAGAAGTTATTAGAACAGGGATTACAGCGCTAGAGCGTGGTAATAAAGAACTAAAAATGAATTAAACAATTGTTAAAAATCAGAGGAGGATTTAGTATTATGGCAAAGTTATTTTATGCAGAGGATTGTAATTTATCATTATTAGAAGGA
>CAYUEJ010000313.1:0-2504 GCA_964442565.1 uncultured Candidatus Epulonipiscium sp. | reverse complement strand
GGTATGTATAAAATAATATACATACCGTTTTTTGTAGAAAAACTTATAACTTAGGTAAAATAAGGGAAGAAATACAGCTTGGCTAGCTATCGGCTTGGAGATTTGGTACAATAAAGAGAAAATAGTTGAATGGGGGAAGCTAATGAGAACATCATCAAGTAATAAGGGGTTTTGGGTATTAGTCTTGGTTTTACTAGCAGGACTAACAGTAGGTGGCTTTTTAGGGTCTTTGTGCAGGGATATACCGTATTTAGGCTGGCTTGACTATGGTCAAACCTTTGGGCTTGAGGAGCCATTGACAGTAGATTTAGGTCTAATATGGTTTAGTATAAAGCTAGTAGTAAAATTCACAATCAGTGGTATAATTGGAATGATACTTTCTGTACTGCTATATAGGAAAATGTGAATCTAAAGGATGGATATATGATGAGAAAAATAATACTAGCATCAGGGTCGCCAAGAAGGCAAGAATTATTAGAGCAAATGGGTCTTGGCTACCAAGTTGTTGTAAGTGATGTAGATGAGGGTGGACTTAGTCATATGCCACCTGAGGGGCTTGTACAAGCACTAGCGAGCCTTAAGGCAAATGCGGTAGCTAAGGGGATATCAGATGAAAAGCAAGATTTCCTTATTATAGGTGCAGATACCCTTGTTGTCTTAGATAATGAAATTCTGGGTAAGCCTAAGGATAGCCAAGATGCAGAGCAGATGCTAAGAAGCCTATCAGGCAAGAGACATATTGTATATACAGGAGTATCTATTATAGATTCTAAAACAAACACTGAGGAGACCTTTGTAGAAGGAAGCAGAATCTATATGAAAGAGATGACGGCTGATGAGATAAGGGATTATGTACTTACAAAGGAGCCACTTGATAAGGCCGGAAGTTATGGCATTCAGGGTAGAGGGGGAGTCTTTGTAGAAAAGATAGAAGGAGATTGTTTTTCTGTTATGGGACTACCAATTGCTAAACTATACGACCACCTAAAGAAGTATAAATAATTATAAGTTTTTTATCTGCCGCTTTTTATGAATACTAAGTTAAGGATATGGAAAAGGTACTTATAGTGTGCATTTTCATATCCTTAATTATTCTAAAAGATAATATACACATTTCTAATTACAAGGTGTTAAAAATATTTTTTTTGGCAATAATGTAAGTGTATATTATTAGGAGGTATTTTAGATGCAGATTAATAAAATGCATGCTTGGGAGAAGCCGGTGGAGAAAATGCAGTTACAAGGTAAGGAAGCCTTAACAGATGCAGAGCTATTTGCAATTATCTTTAGAACAGGTACACGAACTACTAATGCGGTGGGCTTAGCCCAGCAGATGCTAAGAAGAAACCTTAACGGGTCCCCCCTAGTTAGCCTATACGAAGAGTCATTATTAGAACTACAGGAGATTCCAGGGATAGGACAGGTAAAGGCGGCCCAGGTCCATGCTGTATTGGAGTTATCAAGAAGGATTTCAAAGCAAAGACATTCGCAAGAAGCTAAAATCACAAGTGCCAACGTAGTTGCTAATATTTATATGGAAGATTTGCGCCATCTTAAGAAGGAATGTTTCAAGGTAATATATTTAGACACAAAGAATAAGATAATTAATGATGAAAATATTTCTATAGGCTCCCTTAATGCATCTATTGTCCATCCAAGGGAAGTTTTTAAGAATGCGGTTAAAAAATCAGCAAATAGTATTATTATTATGCATAATCACCCTAGCGGAGATCCAGCGCCTAGTAGGGAAGATATTGATATTACTAAGAGAATCAGTAAATCAGGAGAACTACTAGGGATAACTTTATTAGACCACATTATAATAGGAGACCATAGATATATTAGCTTTAAAGAAGAAAAACTACTATAATATGGCTAATATCATAGGCATTTATATTTAATGTAATATTTTATGTTGAAAAATCACTCAAAAAAAGTTATGATGTTACTAGTAATATAAGATTATAAAACAATAAATGACTAGCAGTGTAACAAGCTTGGTTATTTTAACAGGAGGATATATTATGTTTTTTGGAAAAGATATGGGAATTGACTTAGGAACAGCAAACACGCTTGTTTTTGTAAAAGGCAAGGGTGTTGTGGTGAATGAACCATCAGTGGTTGCAATCAATACAAAGACAAATGAAGTATTAGCTGTAGGTGATGAAGCAAAGCAAATGATTGGTAGAACACCAGGAAGTATTATTGCGATTAGGCCTCTTAAAGACGGGGTAATTGCGGACTTTGCAACAACAGAAGCTATGCTTAGGTATTTTATAAACAAGGCATATACTAAAGGCCTATTTGCTGCGAAACCTAGAGTAATGGTATGTGTGCCATCTGGTGTAACATCAGTTGAAAAAAGAGCAGTAGAAGAGGCAACAATCAAGGCAGGTGCCAAACAGGCACTTTTAATGGAAGAACCTATGGCGGCAGCTATTGGTGCCATGCTACATGTAGAGGAGCCAACTGGAAGTATGGTTGTTGATATTGGTGGTGGTACT
>CAYUEJ010000312.1:0-2523 GCA_964442565.1 uncultured Candidatus Epulonipiscium sp. | reverse complement strand
CAGGCAACTAAAGAAGGGTTACTAGTCTTCTTACACACTAGTAACCCTTCTTTATCCTGCAACATTATGATATTTAGTTAAATGTTGCTGTCTTATTTGCTCCATCCCAGTTTACTTCCGCACCTAGTGCCCTTGCTATTTCTGCTACTGGTATAAATACACGGTTAGCTTTCATCTCTGGTGCTGCGCTCATAGCCACAATGGAGTTACCAACTTTCATGTTTTTATCATTTAGCTTGATTTGAACTACTTTATCACCGAAAATGCTAACTGTTTTCGTATCTCCATCCCAAACAATAAATGATGAATCAATACCTAGGGCATCTGCCACGTATCTTACTGGCATCATTGTTCTTCCTGCTGATAGGTATGGCGATGCATCCATTGTTTTTATCTCACCGTTTACGGTATAGGTATCTTTATCTATTGTAAATACTGCTGTGTTGGCTTTTTCAACTGGTTCCTCTATATCACTAACAATAATAAAATCTTCTTTTGCTATTTCGTCAATATCATTGTGTTTATTTTCTTTTGTGTTCCATAAAGTATCTGATGATTGTACTGAAAGTGCTGGGCCACCTATTTTAACATAGAAGTTGCCATCTGGCACTGTTCCATCTACTGTAATCAGCCCACCGCTAATTACTAAGGTTGAAGGTTCGGTACTCTTGCCTGTTACTGTTACTTCAAGCCCACCTTCTACAATCCTTGCTTCATCTTCTACCTTAAGGTTACCTTTAACTACTTCTACCTTTGGCGCCTTGGTATACTTCATAGTTGATTCTTCAAGTGCTAAGAATATTTGCCCCTTATTAATAGTGTAGTCTTCCCTTTCTGTTATTGTAATCTTACCACCTGTTTGATTTGCCACACCTACTTTAAGCTTAGCTGGTACTACCCCTATATCTACTGGGGATTTAAGCCTGGCAACTAAAACCTCTTTTTCCTTTTCAGTAGCTCCGCCGTCTATAAGTAGAACTATATCTTCCTTTATATTAGCCGGTATTGTTAGATTTATTTTGAATGTAATTAATATACTCTTGCCTGTTTCAGCTTCTATAGAAGGAATTCTAAACTCATTCTTATCTATAATTACTTCTATTTTCTTGTTCTTAACACCATCTAATTGACTGATTTTTACGGAGTCTATAGTTATTCCTTTTGGGAATACAAATTCTGTTTCTCTATTTCCTTGTAAGGAGTTAGGTACTAGCTCTGATAAGGTGATCTCAACATCTTCTAATTTTTGCCCTGCTGTAGCCTTATAAACTTCCTTTACTTTAACTTCTGTTCCGTAGTCGCTGTAGTTGGCTAGTGTTAATTCTACATCATCTACTAGGTCTCCTTTAAGTAGAACTTTAACCTTATCATAAGGCGCTCCTTCATTTGCTTTAACTTTAATGCCTTTAAGCTCTAGTTCTCCTCTTTCTTTGCTATCAAAGCTTTTTGCTGGAATTTCTATTTCAAGTGCTGTGTTACTAATTACTTTAGCCGAGAACCTTTCACCTGCATAGGCTTTTCTTCCTACAAGCACATCTTTTAATACTTCATCTTTTTCATGGTTTAATACTATGCCTGTGCTTTTAAGTTCTAGTTTTAGATACTGGGCCTTATCACTTTTGAATGCCCCTGCTTTGGGTTCTTCAATTGTGAATTTTGCAAGCTCTCCCTCTTTTATAAATCCTTTTATATTATCTACAATGATGTGCCTATCTGCGTCTTCGATTGGCGCCGCGTAAGTTGGTACTGCTGCTGCTAGAATCGCTAAGATGATCATTAATGCGTATTTTTTTTGTGATTTCATAACTAAAATTCCCCCTTATATTATCTTATAATGTTGGCCTATAGTTCATTATAACACAAGAAGGGGGCTGACCCCAAACTATTCTGTAAACTTTCCCACCCCTCCACACCACCTACCTTACTACAATATAAATTGTTTCTAATATAATAGGGCAGTGTTATCTTAAGCGAAGTGGCCTTTTGACGATTAGTCAAGAGCCACGGAGCTGAAGATAACACTGCCCGTATTACGACAACAACCTTATGTTGTCAACCTATATTTAGTTGAATGTAGCTGTTTTTGTTACTTCATCCCATACTACGTTTGCACCTAGTGCTCTTGCAATTTCTGCTACTGGGATAAATACTCTGTCGTTTTTCATTTCTGCTGCTGCATCCATTTGTACTGTTGTACCGTTGATTAGCATGAACTTGCTTCCAAGTTTGATCTGAACTACTCTATCTCCAAGGATTGTCACAGTTTTGTTTTGTGTATCCCATAGGATTTGGGTAGGATCTACTCCTAGAGCGTCTGCTACATAACGAACTGGTAACATTGTACGACCAGATGAGATGTATGCTGCTGTATCCATTGTTTTTTCTTCGCCGTTAACTGTATAAATTGTTTGGCCAATGGTAAAGCTTGATTTGTTTTTAACTTCATTTTCTTCTTTTTCTGACTCAATTATAATGAAGTCTTTTTCTGTTATTGCATCAATGTCGTTATATTTGCTTGTTTTG
>CAYUEJ010000311.1:823-2532 GCA_964442565.1 uncultured Candidatus Epulonipiscium sp. | reverse complement strand
ACCTCCTTCTCCTATCAAAGTTCCTGCCACTAATTGGCTAGCATTGGCTCCTAAGAAGCCTGTTACAACAGTAGAATATAAAACCATCTTAGGCACCTTAAGTGCATGGGCTACTCCAATACCAATTCCAACACCAGCCATAACACTAGCTAGAGCACCTAATTGGATAAGCAAGGCTCCAAACCATGATGCTGGGGAAATTCCTCCAAGTTGTTTAAGAATTAATCCCACCATAAGTGTAGCAAATAATCCTAATGCCATACCACTTAAGGCTGTAATCAAGTACCTATCTACTGCATACTTCCCTATCTTTTTAATTTTTTCCAATGTATAATCCCCCTGATTGTGTTTTCACATGTCTTGTCATATCTTTGGGTGATTATATCATATTATGCCTCTGTGTACAAGTAGCCTTTTTTATTAAGCGCTGATTCAATTTCATCTAATATCTCATCAGTCTGCGCTTCCACAGTATGCATATGAAGTCCATGAGTTAGATTCATTAGAGGGTGGGTATCAAATTCCTTAATACACTCTACAAACTGAGCTACATCCCGCCTAGTTTGTAGCATCATATTACCTATCATTTCCCCATAAATAGGATGCTCAATGATAACATTCCTAACAACCCCGCCGAAATCAACAATTACATTAAGTTCATCATCTATCTGATCATAGCCATGCCTTACTAGAAACACTCGTTGCCTACTTTGTTTTGCGCTCCTATGAAGTAGGTATCCCTTTGCGGTAGCCATAATATCTAGGCCCTGTGCTCTAATCAGTGCAATATCCTGCACTATCACTTGCCTACTTACTCCGAATATCTCACCTAGCCTACCACCACTTAAGGGCTTGTCTGCACCTTTAAGAATCTTAATTAACTCTTCCCTTCTTTTGTCTCCGTCCATATTTTACCTCCATCCTAATTTATTTATCTTACAAATAAAGAGTTACCTTCCATTTATAAAAGTAACTCTTCGTTTATTTATTAGTCTATTCTTTTAAGTAATTCTTCTTTTAGCTCTTCATAACCTTCTTTACCAAGAAGTGCAAACATATTTTTCTTATATTCTTCTACCCCTGGTTGATCAAAGGGGTTAACTCCCAGCATATATCCGCTAATAGCACAAGCTTTTTCAAAGAAATATACAAGCTTACCAAAGTTATATGCATCTAATTCTGGTATATTAATTATAATATTAGGTACTCCACCATCTACATGTGCAATAAGAGTCCCCTCAAAGGCCCTTTTATTGACGAAATCCATTGTACTACCAGCCAAATAATTGAGACCATCTAAATCACTTTCCGCTTTTTCCAGTGTAAAGTCTAATCTAGGTGTAGTTACGTTAAGCACTGTTTCAAAAAGGTTTCTGCGTCCATCTTGTATATATTGTCCCAGTGAGTGTAAATCTGTTGAAAAGTTAACTGATGCTGGGAAAATACCTTTTTGGTCCTTACCTTCACTCTCACCAAATAACTGTTTCCACCATTCTGAAAAATACTGAAGTTCTGGCTCATAGTTAACCATAACCTCTGTTTCTTTGCCTTTATTTCTTAAAATATTCCTAAGCAGTGCATATTGGTATGCTGGGTTTTCATCAACATTAGGATTCCCGTATTCTTCCATGCCATCTGCTGCGCCTTGCATCATAGCTTCGATATCAATTCCTGCAACTGCAATAGGGAGTAGTCCAACTGCTGTAAGC
>CAYUEJ010000311.1:0-813 GCA_964442565.1 uncultured Candidatus Epulonipiscium sp. | reverse complement strand
AAAAACGGCCTCCAATATCGTCTGCAATTACAAAAGTTTCATAACCCTCGTCTTTTGAAAGTGTTAGAAGGGCTCCTCTTTCTGCATCAGTTGTAGCAAATATACGATTCTTAGCTTCTTCTTTACCATACTTTTCTTCTAATAAGCCTTTAAAAACCCTAAAAGCTATGGCTGGCTCAGTAGTTGTCCCTGATTTAGAAATAACGTTAACACTAACATCTTTGCCTTCGCACGCTTCTATTAAATGGTTCATATATGTCCCTGATATATTATTTCCAACAAAATAAATTTCTGGTGTTTTTCTTTGTTCTTTAGTTAAAGAGTTATAAAATGTATGTGTTAAGGCATCAAGGGCTGCTTTTGCTCCTAGGTAAGAACCACCAATTCCAATAACAATAAGAACATCTGTATTGTCCTGTATGCGCTCTGCTGCTTTTTGTATTCTTGCAAATTCATCTTTATCATAATCAACCGGCAGGTCTATCCATCCTAAAAAGTCATTCCCTGCTCCACTTTTATCGTGTAGCATTTTGTGTGCACCTTCCGCCTGCCATTTTAAAAAGTCTATTTCGTAATCTTCAATTCCTGCTTTGGAATAATCCAAGGTAATTTTGCTCATTATTGTTTCCTCCTACGTAATTTATATATCCCTTCCATTATATACCACATTCCGGTGTTTTCCAACCCCTATTTGAGATTAGGTGGCGCATGGGTAGTCCGTGGGTTGTGGGTATACGGCGCCAACACCGAGGCTTTTTCCTCGCAGTGGTGAATATCGTGTGTCCCAGCACCGCCTCCTTCGGCCGGATGGCC
>CAYUEJ010000310.1:0-2553 GCA_964442565.1 uncultured Candidatus Epulonipiscium sp. | reverse complement strand
GACGAACCTAAGGCGGTTTTCTGTGATAGAGAAGGTAGTGTAGACGTGTATGAGTACTGTAATCTTCATGGATTATGGAAATCAACACTATAAGATAATAACTTAGAGCTTAAAACCTTTGAAAGGGATAAATTATCACTTAGATAATTTATCCCTTTTTGTATTGAATTTATTATTTTGGGTAAAATAAATTTGATTAAATATTAAATAAGGAGACGAATAAAATGCCAAACAAAGATGAAACAAGAAATAAAATACGTGTAACTAGTAAGTATGAAGATAAAACTGAAACAGATAATCAGTGGGCAGCCGCCCAAAACCTAACAAATGGTGTTGGTTTTGAAGAAAAGACGGCGACAGATAATAAGTGGGTTAGCACTAACAAAAATATGAAGTAAAACAAATCGCCATATTAATATCATGCTTGGTGTCCCCTATTTTGTTAATTTTGCAACCTGAGTTGTGTAGCAAAATAGGATACAGCAAGCACTCTGATTATTGACATAGTACATATCGAATGATAAAATCACAGTGTAAATAGACAAAAAGTGACAAGAAGGAGTGTGTTATAATATGGGATTTCCAATAGGTATTCAGCTATATTCTTTAAGGGAAGAAACAGAAAAAGATTTTGTAGGAACTTTAGAAAAGGTTGCTGAAATCGGATTTGAAGGTGTTGAATTTGCAGGTTATGCTGATATTGATGCACCCACAATGAAAGGGCACTTGGATAGATTAGGACTAAAGCCAGTTAGTAGCCATGTCCCTTTAGAGAAATTAGAAAGTGATTTAGAAGGGGAGATTGCATATGCCAAATCTTTAGGTATGAAGCATATAGTATGCCCCTGGGCTACATTCGAGAACAAGATGGAAGATGTTGATGCGCTGGCTGATACATTAACTAAAGCAGGGAAGCGTTGCCAAGAAGAAGGTATTACATTATCCTACCATAATCATGATCATGAATTTGTAAAAATTGATGATAAATATATTTTAGACTTATTATTTGAGAAAACAACTGAAGATAATCTAAAAGCAGAATTAGACCTATGCTGGGTATCAAGAGGCGGGGTTGATGTAGTTGAATATGTACAAAAATATAGCGGACGCTGTCCACTTCTGCACGCGAAGGATTATGTGGTAGAGCCTAAGTTTAGACAGGTAGAAGTGGGTACAGGCCTTGTAAATCTTAAGGGAGTGCAGCAGGTTGCTAAGGATGTAGGGGTTCAGTGGATTATTGTTGAACAAGAAGAATATACTATGGATCCATTTGAAAGTATTAAAATAAGTTTAGGTAACCTAAAGAAGCTAGGATTTTAAATAAATAGATGGAACTTTTTTAGTATTGCCTGCGTCTAAGACATATAAGCAATAGATAATAGATAACAAGCAACAAATGCTAAGGAGTGATATAAATGAGTAGGTCAATTAAAAAGAAACTAGTAGCACTTATGATAGTAGGTGCATTAGCTATACCAACACTAAGCTTTGCCAAGGAGAAGCAAGAGACTCTTATATCAGAACATGTTACGGAAGAGGTAATCTTAGATGAACAGGCAGAAGTACAAGAAAACTATATCAGGTATGTAGGTGTAATTAAAGAAGTAAGGGATAATAATGGTAGAATTAGCATTCTAGCAACTAATGAAGATGATGAAACTGGTATCATATTCCACATATCAGATAAAGTAAGCCTGTGGAGTTTGGACACAGAACAAACAGCGGAAGTAACTCAGCTTAAGAAGGGAGAAGAGGTTGTGGTTTATTACCATAAAAATACTCCTATGGCCTTAAGTATTCCAGGGCAATTAACACCTGCTGTAATAGTTATTCAAGATAAAGAAGACTATAGAGCAACACATATGGATGTGTTTAACGAAGAATTAGTTAGTGCTGATAACTTCCTTAAATTAAACATTGGTGAAGAGACAGTGATAGTTAATGAAGCAGGTGAAGAGTTAACACAAGAAGATATTTATAATCAAACAGCCCTTGTATTTTTTGGCCCAGCAACAAAAAGTATACCAGCTCAAACCGTACCAAGTAAGGTGGTTGTATTTAAAGCTGTAGGAGAAACCGAAGAAGTAGTTCAAGAATCAGCGGGCATCGAAGAAGGAGTAGTAATGACTCCGCTTAGAAGTACAGTTGCAGAGTTAGGATATGAAGTACAATGGAATGATGATAAGAGCATAGAGCTTACAAAGCAAAATCAAACTATTGTTATACAAATTGGTAAGTTAGATTATACATTAAATAAAAGTTTAGGTAAATTTAGCAAGGCACCAGAGCTTCAAAAGGGCATTACCTATGTATCAACAGAAATACTAGAAATAATGAACTAAAAAAGATATGCTACCCTTAGTAGGAGGATGAGTTATAAAGAAATACTCATCCTCCTGTTTTTGTATAATAAAACTTATTCACTATACCAGCTATTAATAATAGTGATGCTCTCATCGCTAGGATAATACCACTTATCTTCGCTATGCTCGCCAATAGCAAATACAGAAAACCCAATAAACCAGGGTTCGTTTTCAAAGACTATTTTATATG
>CAYUEJ010000309.1:1391-2565 GCA_964442565.1 uncultured Candidatus Epulonipiscium sp. | reverse complement strand
TTATACATCTTTTTTCTGTTTTTCTATATTAAACAATAGTTCTTTTAACTTGTTATTGTAGTCAGTTTGTAAATTAGCAGTTTTAACATTCAATGACTCAATATCCTTTTGATGTTTTAGCTGAAGCTCTAGTATAGAAGTTTGCCTCTCAAGAGTATGCTGCTCTTTTATGCGCGAAACATACCCTCTATGATCCTCCTTGTCTTTAAGGAACTTTTCTTCTATCTTTTCCACCTCCCTTTTACAAAACCATAACTCCGAGGCTAAATTATCATTATTCTCTTGAAGCTGCTTGTTATCTATTACCAATCTATTATTTTCTGTTCTCAAATGTTCTAAATCCTCAATTGTGACTTTTAACTTTTCTATACTACTTTTATATTGTTTATTAAGCTCCTTATAATTTTCATTATGTTCACTGATTTCATCTATCTTAGCTTGGAGCTTTGTATTAACTTCCTTTGAACCCTCTAGCTCTTTTTGAAGCTTAATGGCCTCTTCTTTAAAAAGCCTTATATCATTATTATATTTTTCAAGTCCCTGCTCGTAAGTTTGTTTTTCTTTGGCAACCTCATTTATTATATCTTCTTTTTCTTTTTCATTAGCTTTCATTATATTTTTAAAACGATTGCCTAGATATATATACATTTCATTAATTCTATGAGTTATTAATTGTAACTCCTTTATTTCCCCTGCCATTTCAGGTATTTCCTCTTTGTTTTGATCTAGCATATAAACATCTACTAGTTGCTGCATAAATTCCTTGCCAACAAGGCCACTATCCTTCATTAATCCATTGATTTCATCTCTTAAATCCTCAGGAACCTTAACTCCAAATGTAACATCTTTCATAATAATCCTCCAATAAGTATAATACATTTAATCTGGTTAACTTATTGTAACACAAGGTAACCCGTATATCAATTAAGGTTAACTAAGTTAACTTGGTTAATAATCACATTGCAATCTTTGGGTATATACCAGCAATATCCACCCTACCAAACATAACTATATATTATGTTTGGTAGGGCAAGCATGTATAATAAGACCCAAAGCCTTATCCCACAAGCCTTACAGCGTATTTTTGCTTTTCCTGTATTTAAGTACTACATAAGGCTATTATTGAGATGATATCAAGTAAAATATGCAAAATTTGCTAATTATAATATCTCCC
>CAYUEJ010000309.1:0-1381 GCA_964442565.1 uncultured Candidatus Epulonipiscium sp. | reverse complement strand
TCAAGTAAATTAGACGAAAATCTGTGAGGATTAGATTGGAGGTACGGACATATATAAAAAAAGACTATCTGATTATTTTCTAATCAGATAGTCTTTTTTATATTTGCTTTTCAGAATGTAGGTATTTACCAACTGCAAATATTATGGCAAGTGCAATTACACCTAGGAGAATATCTACGGAATTACTGCTGCTAATTAACATTTTCCTTGCTATTGCGTATAGTATTACCTCCAAAACATTTGCTGCTGAATGGGAAATTAACATAAGTGCTAACTCTAGGCCTACTACTATTAAAAGTATATGGGATAAAAGCCCTTGGAATATCTCATAAGATGCCGTAGCTTCCGTTAAAAATACATTATAAATAAGTACCAACACATCTTTACAGCTTACTAGTACTGCTAAAACAATTAATATTGCTAATATAATTTCTATCCACTGAATTGCTCTTTTCATGACTTTTTCTATTTGCTTTAAGTAATTCTTTTCCATATGACCACCTTTTTGAATTGAGTCCATAATTTCCCAGGAAATATCCCACATGAGTATGGCTCTATTATTTGTTTTTATTTGCCTTTTGAGCTTCAATCTGCTCAGCTATTTCATTTAGGTATACCCACCTATCCATAACCTTTTCAAGCTCACCTTCTAATGATTCCTTTTCCTTCATTAAATCTTGAAGAAGTACGAAATCACTACCAGCCACACCCACCTTTATATCTATTTCTGCAATTTTATTTTCAAGCCCTTCTATCGCATCATCTATTTGTTCATACTCTTTTTGCTCATTATATGAAAACCTTACGGAAGCATCCCTTGATTTTTGGATGTTAGCATTGGATGTTTTATCAATCTTATCTAATTCTTCTTTCTCCTGGTACTGGACCTGCTCATAGTAATCAGTGTAGTTTCCAAAATACTCATCTACCCTGCCATCACCCCTTGTAACAAATATTTTTGTAGCAATTTTATCTAGGAAATATCTATCATGTGATACGGTAATAACCGGCCCGCTAAATTCACTAATATAATCTTCCAAAATAGCAAGGGTTTCTATATCTAAATCGTTTGTAGGCTCGTCTAGGAGCAGTACATTTGGTGATTCCATTAATATTTTTAGCAGATAAAGTCTCTTGCGCTCCCCACCTGATAGTTTTGCTATAATAGAGTACTGCTCACTAGGGGGGAATAAAAACCGTTCTAACATTTGCGATGCTGTAGCACTCCTACCGTCTGTAGTATATATGATTTCTGCTGTTTCTTTAATATAATCAATAACCCTAAGACTTGTATCCATATCTATATTTTACTGGGTGAAATATCCGATTTTTATAGTTTCACCTATATCTACCATTCCTGAATCTGGGGTAATCACACCAC
>CAYUEJ010000308.1:0-2579 GCA_964442565.1 uncultured Candidatus Epulonipiscium sp. | reverse complement strand
GGAGCAAAGCTACTCTTAACATACTCAGGTTTTTTAAGTCCAAGCTCTACGGCTTTCTTAGCAAGAAGACCAGCAGCAACCATAACATAGGGATTTGATGTATTTGTGCAACTTGTAATAGCGGCTATAACTACAGACCCAGACTTTAGATTTTCAGTTTTACCATCCTTATATTTAATTTCAAAGCTATTATCCAGGCTAGTCCTATCTATAATATTAGTAAAGGACTCCTTCATATCTTTAAGGTTAATCCTATCCTGAGGCCGCTTAGGCCCGGCAAGGCTCGGCTCTACTTCTGATAGGTCAAGTTCGATCTCAGTTGTAAAAATAGGACTTGGAGAATCATCAGTTCTAAACATTCCCTGTGCCTTATAATATTTTTCGACCAGGGATACTTGACTTTCATCGCGCCCAGTAGCCCTTAAATATTCTAGTGTCTTGCTATCAATAGGGAAAAATGCTGTTGTAGCCCCGTACTCTGGGCACATATTAGAAACAGTGGCCCTATCTTCAACAGTTATGTTACTTACACCATCGCCAAAAAATTCAACAAACTTCCCAACAACTCCTTGATCCCTTAAAATATTCGTGATAGTCAGCACTAGGTCTGTTGCAGTAGCCTCCTTGGCAAGTTTACCTGTTAGCTTAAATCCAACTACATCAGGTAGTAAAAAGTACAGTGGTTGTCCTAACATACAAGCCTCAGCCTCAATACCACCAACACCCCAGCCCAGTACACCTATTCCATTAATCATTGTCGTATGGGAATCAGTTCCAACTAGTGTATCAGGAATTATAACATCCTCACCATTATCTGATTTAATAGTTGCAACACTAGCTAGATGCTCAAGATTAACCTGGTGTATAATCCCAATGGATGGGGGAAACACACGAAAGTTTGAAAAAGAGTTCTGCGCCCATTTTAAGAGCTCATACCTTTCACTATTTCTCTCAAATTCCTTTTTTATATTAAAATCTAACGATGAGTCTGTGCCAAAGGAATCTACCATTACAGAGTGGTCGATAACAAGATCCACAGGTACAATGGGATTAATTTTATTAGGATCACCACCCATCTCATGCATCTTAGTCCTCATAGTGGCCAGGTCTACTACAACTGGAATGCCGGTAAAGTCCTGGAGTACAATCCTAGCAGGAATAAAGGGGATATCATTACGCTGCCCCTTACCTGACCATGAGGCAATTCTCTTAATGTGGTCAGCCGTTACAAGCTTATCATCATAATTGCGCAGGGCAGATTCTAGTAGGACTTTCAGGCTATATGGTAACCTTGAGCTATCATCTATACCCAGGTCACTAAGGGAGGTAATATCGTGATAAAGATACTTTTTATCACCTATGGACAAGCTTTTTTTATTCATACCAATTCTATTACTCATAGCATCACTCCTTAGGAATATTATTACCAAAACTATTATAGATATTCTACCACAAAAAAAGTTGACAAAGTATAAATTAGTACATAAAATTATAGTTAAACGACAAGAACTAAGGAGGACAATATTAATGAAGGAATCAATTAATAAGTTATTAGAAATGCAAAAAAGAATCAAAGCATATATACACGCCTCATCCATATTAGAATGGGACCAAGCTACAGGTGCAAGCCCAAGGGGTATTGGAACTCGGGCAGTAGTTCGCAGCATCTTAGCAGGCGATATTTATCAGGTTCAGACATCTGATGAAATGAAAGATACATTAGAAAAATTAGAAGGACATAAAGATAAGTTAGATGTAAAGACCCTAGCAATGCTAAGGGAATGCCGCAAAGATTACGATGATAATACAAAGCTTCCTAAAGAAGAAGTTATAAAGTTCACTGGAGTAATAGCAAAGGCAGAACCAGCATGGGAAGAAGCTAAAGACAATAATGACTTTGAATTATTTAGACCCCACCTTGAAGAAATCGTAGCATACACACGAAAGTTTATAGATTATAGGGGTTATGAGGACCATCCATATAATAGGGCATTGGATGATTTTGAACCTGGAATGAGTGTTAAGATGCTAGATGGTTTTTTTGAGGAGTTAAAAGAAACTATAATCCCACTAGTACAACGTGTATCTAAAGAAGGGCGTAGCATTAACGATGAGTTTTTAAGGCAATCATTTGATATTAAGAATCAAGAGGCATTATCTATAGAAATATTAAAGGAGCTGGGATTCGATTTTGAGGGTGGTATGCTTAAAGAGAGTGAGCATCCCTTTACATTAGACCTAGGTAGTGATGATGTGCGCCTAACAACTCATTACTATGAAGATGATTTAATGAGCGCTATACTAAGCACCATCCATGAGGGTGGGCACGGAATATACGAGCAAAATGTATCTAAAGAGTACGCCTTTACAGCGCTAGAAGGCGGTGTATCTATGGCAGTACATGAGTCACAGTCACGTTTTTTTGAAAACCTGGTTGGTCGTAGCAAGGAGTACGTCCATTATATATTACCTAAATTACAATCATATTTTCCCCAGCTTAAGGGAGTTAGTGAAGAAGAGTTTTACAAGGCAATTAATATTGCAGGCCCTTCCTTTATCCGTATAGAAGCAGATGAGCT
>CAYUEJ010000307.1:0-2579 GCA_964442565.1 uncultured Candidatus Epulonipiscium sp. | reverse complement strand
AGGTAGGCTTTGCAACAGTTTTGACCTACTAAGGATTCATAAATTTGGGCACTTGGATGATGAAGCTAAAGAGGGTACGCCTATTGTTAGGATGCCATCATATTCAGCCATGATAGACCTTGCTAAAGATGACTTATCTGTACGCAAACTTATAGTATCAGAAAGGATGGAAACGGCAAAAGAGGATTTTGAGGCGAGTGATTGGGAAGGGGATCTTAAGATTAATGATAGGGGAGAAATAGAAGATACTCTAACCAATATAATCCTAATCATAAGACATGACCCTAAGCTTAAAGGAATCTTTTATAACGAACTAAGTAGTGGGATTGATGTAGAGGGGAATCTTCCGTGGAAGAAATTAAAAGGTGGCTGGAATAAAACAGATGAAGCATCCCTAGCAGGTTATTTAGATTTAAATTATAAAATATACTCCCCAGGTAAACTTAGGGAAGCAGTTCTGAAAGTTGCAGTAGAAAGGTCTATCCATCCCATAAAGGAATATCTAAATAATCTGCCAAGGTGGGACGGCACAAAAAGGGTGGATAGGCTTCTCATTAAGTATTTAGGGGCAGAGGATAACACTTATACCCAGGAGGTTACTAGAAAGACCTTGGTTGCTGCAATAGCAAGAACTATGACACCTGGCATTAAGTTTGATACAGTACTAGTTTTAAATGGACCACAGGGTATAGGGAAAAGCACTATATTTGCAAAGCTTGGTGGTAAGTTTTTTAGTGACTCCCTATCCATAGCTGATATGAGGGATAAAACGGCAGCAGAAAAACTTCAAGGCTACTGGATACTGGAAATAGGAGAGCTTGCAGGCATTAGAAAAATAGATGAGGAGACCTTGAAATCATTTCTATCAAGGCAAGATGATAAGTTTAGGGCAAGTTATGGGTACTCAGTAGAGGACCATCCAAGGCAATGTATTATAGTTGGAACAACCAATCAAGAAGCAGGATTTTTAAGGGATATCACTGGTGGCAGAAGGTTCTGGCCAGTTAAGACGCCAGGGGATACAAAGGATAAAGCATGGGATATAGATGAAATAGACCAAATTTGGGCAGAGGCTCTTTACTATTATGAGCAAAAAGAAAGTCTGCTATTAAGTTGTGAGGCAGAGATGATTGCAAATGCAGCACAAATAGATGCCCTAGAAAGTGATGAAAGGGAAGGGGTTGTAAGGGAATTTTTAGATATGCTACTACCTTCCAACTGGGATAGCATGGATGTTTATGCAAGAAGAAGTTTTATAAGGGGTGATGAATTTGGAGATACCCTTACTGGAACGGTGCAAAGGGAACAAATTTGTACTATGGAAATATGGTGTGAGCTATTTGGTAAAGAAGCAAGTGCAATGAAAAGGATGGATTCCTACGAAATCAATGCAATTATGAGAAAGATAGAAGGTTGGGGGAGATATAGTGGTAATAAGCAAGGTAGGCTAAGGGTCCCCATATATGGCGCACAGAAGATATATGTTCGTGAAAACAAGAGGGATAAAAAAGGAGGAAAATCTAATGATTAAACAAAAAATAGTAGAAAAGATACTAAAAGATGACCACGTTAGCTTTGTGGAAATAGAAAAAATATTTAAAGAAGAAGGTTTTGATTTTGAGGGAGACCAAACACTTCTACCCGTAAAACAGGAAAACTTAATAATATGGGGTGGCTGGAATGTGGAAGCAGTTAATATAATCCACGAGATTTTGGCTACCGAACCTATCTGTATGCAAAATACAGGGTTCTTAACCTACTTTATAGATGGTGGATTTTGCGAACTACCTATTGCTAAGAAGCTGAAAAATTATAAAACACTTAGGTGGATACCAATGGTATTTAGGGCAGAAAGTAATATCTAACCGTGACCTAAAGTGACCAAGAATTATTTGATAACAAATCTTGATTACGGTCTTAAAAGCTTATGTTACAAGGGTTAGAGTACTATCTGTTACCAAGTTACAAGAATTCTATATAGAGCCTATAAAATATAAGAGAAATATAGGATATATGTATACACCTTAAATCCTATAAATCCTTTAAATCTCTTTAATAGGGAGTAGTCTATAGGGGAATCTTGTAACTTGGATACACGAAGTGGCTAAAAGCTAGTAACTATAAGGGTTTGGAGGTAAGACCAAAAAGCAAGTCTGAGTCACAGGTAACAAAAAGGAGCGATAAATGTTAGAAAAACAAATAGAGCTTAAATTAATAGAGGCAGTTAAGAATAAAGGTGGTATAGCCTTAAAATTATCCTGTCCGTCTTTTGCGGGGATGCCCGATAGGCTTATCCTACTCCCCCACGGGAAGATAGGATTTGTAGAAGTTAAAGCCCCAGGGATAAAACCAAGACCCCTTCAGGTATCAAGGCACAAGCTTTTAAGAAAGCTAGGCTTTATGGTTTTTGTTCTAGATGATGAAAAAGAGATAGCAGAAATAATTAATGAAATAAGAGGCGGTGATGCCACGTGAAGTACAAGCCACATGATTATCAAACCTATACAACTGACTTTATCCTAACACATCCAGTAGCTGCCATACTCCTCGATATGGGTTTAGGGAAAAGTGTTATTACA
>CAYUEJ010000306.1:0-2594 GCA_964442565.1 uncultured Candidatus Epulonipiscium sp. | reverse complement strand
TCCTTTTTGTGGCACGCAACTCCCGTTGAAAAGCCCCAAAAAGGACTTATCTGCCTCCCATGCTATAGATGGGGAGTCTAGAGGGGGATGTGTGGTGTATATAGGTGCCTTTGCAACGAAAGTTGCGAGCACCGATATACACCACACATTCCCTTTTTAAGCTTGAAGATTGCACCCATTAAAGGTATAATCAAAAGAGTGCTAAGTTTTAAGAACAATCAAAGGAGAAATATACTGATGGATAACAAAAAAGGTAGAATGCCATGGTATTTAAGAATGTTTTTCAACATTATAATTGTAGGAGGATTAATTTTTGCAGTTAAGCTTGCTTTTGAAAAAGGTTTTACATCATCCTATGATATAGTTGTGGAACAATCAAACAAACAAAGTGACTCTAATATTAGAGAGGTCAAAATAAAGGTAGATAGAGGTGCTACAACGGAGGATGTTGCTAATGCCGTTTATGAAGGAGGCCTAACAACAAATAAGCTTTGGTTCAAGGTACAAAGTAAACTTTTAAAGTTTGATGGAAAGTATAAAGAAGGTGTGTACTCCCTAAATACAACTATGACAGATAAAAAAATAATGGAGGCCCTATCAGCAGTTCAAACAGCGGAAAATGACAATATAAGAGTTACTATCCCGGAAGGATTCAATATCATGCAAATAGCAGGGAGACTAGAAGAACTAGAGCTAGTAACAAAAGAGGAATTTTTAAGTGCTGTTAATGATAATAATTATGATTATGAATTCCTAGAAGGCATCTCCAATATGAAGAAAAATAAACTAGAGGGATATTTATTCCCAGATACTTATTTCTTCCCTGAAAATGTCACAGCCCAGGAAATTGTTATTAGGATGCTTAACCGCTTTGAGGAAATAACCAATAATTATAAGCAAGAGCTAATAGACTCCCCGTATACATTTGATCAGGTTATAACCATAGCTTCTATTATTGAGCAAGAAGCTAAACTTGAAGAAGAAAGGGATATGATTAGCGGGGTTATGTATAATAGGCTTGAAGATGATATGAAATTACAGATGTGCTCAACAGTTCAATATGCATTAGAAAAAAAGACAGCAAACCTTTCATATGCGGATTTGGAAGTAGAGTCACCATATAACACATACAAGTACTCAGGACTGCCGATAGGGGCCATTTGCTCACCAGGAGAGGCATCCATTAGGGCGGCCTTCCTACCTGAAGAACATGATTTTTATTTCTTTGTGCTTAGTGACACAGAAATAGGTTCACATGCTTTTAGTACAACAGCAGAAGAACACAATAGCAATAAGGCGAAATATAAGCAATCAGTTGATAAAAACTTTCATGAGTAAAGGACAGTTGTAATGAGTGAAATAAACTATGATTATATAATAGAATATATACGGGCAATCCGGCCAAATAGCCAAGGAATCTTAAAGGACATTGAAGTGGAAATTGCCAGTGGCAGGGAGAACTGGCCTATAGTTAAGCCAGAGGTTGCAAGTTTTTTAGAGGTCCTTTTGCTATCAAAAAAGCCAAAAGAAATACTCGAGATAGGCACGGCAGTAGCTTACTCCTCTATATTAATGAGCCAGTATTTGGAGGCAGGTGGCCATATAACGACTATCGAAAGATTTGACGTCATGCAAAAACAAGCTAGTGAAAATATAAAAAAGGCAGGTTTAGATGATACAATCACAATGCTACAAGGTAATGCATCGGATATATTACCAAGCTTAGAAACATCTAAATTTGACCTTATATTTATGGACTGCGCAAAGGCGCAGTATATAACCTTTCTACCAGAGTGTATTAGGTTACTTAAAGATGGTGGTATGTTAATTACAGATAATGTACTTCATAAAGGTGTTGTTGCAAAGTCTAGATATCTAATACCTAGAAGGCAACGCACAACCCATATGAGGCTTAGGGAGTTCTTATATGAGATTAACCATCACCCACAATTAAAATCAGCAATCTTACCATTTGGAGATGGAATTGCTATTAGTCATAAACTCGGAGGCAAAAATAATGAACAATAACAATATAGAATTACTGGCACCAGCAGGGAATCTTGAAGCTTTAAAAATCGCTGTTTTATACGGTGCAGATGCAATATATATGGGTGGCCATCACTATGGCCTAAGAGCAAAAGCTAGAAACTTCACCCCAGAACAGATGAAGGAAGGTATTGATTTTGCACATGAGCATGGCAAGAAGGTATATATTACCGCTAATATTATTGCTCATAATGATGATTTTGAAGGGATGGCGGAATATTTTAAAGAAATAGAAGAAATGGGCGCAGATGCTATAATATTAGCAGACCCAGGAGTCTTTACTGTCGTAAAAGAAACACTTCCAAATATGGAAATTCACCTATCTACCCAGGCCAATAATACAAACTATCATAGTGCTTTATTTTGGGCAAAACAAGGTATAGATAGAATTGTTGTGGCAAGAGAACTTTCCTTTGATGAAATTAAGAAAATCAGAGAAAACCTACCTGCAAATATAGAGATAGAGGCCTTTGTACACGGAGCCATGTGCATATCATATTCAGGAAGATGTCTTATGAGCAACTACCTAACAGACAGGGATGCTAATC
>CAYUEJ010000305.1:0-2597 GCA_964442565.1 uncultured Candidatus Epulonipiscium sp. | reverse complement strand
GGGTATACATATAACCATAAGCTACTCTAAGGTTAGCAAATTTTTGCCACTCGTCACCTGGCATTTTATAAATCATTGAGCTTTTTTCGTGCACTACCTCATCATGGGATAATACTTGTATAAAATTTTCGCTAAAGGCATACATAAAGCTAAATGTAATTTTATCATGATGATATTTACGGTGAATAGGGTCAAGCTTCATATAGCTCAAGAAGTCATTCATCCAGCCCATGTTCCACTTAAAGCCAAATCCAAGCCCATCTTTATCAACTGGCTTGGTTACATTCGCCCATGATGTTGACTCCTCTGCAATAGTCATAATCCCTGGGAACATATCGTAGAGCACCGAGTTCATGTGCTTTAAAAAGTCTACTGCCTCAAGGTTTGCCCTGCCACCATGCACATTGGGTGTCCAGTTACCAGAGTCCTCCTTACCATAATCTAAATATAGCATAGATGCTACAGCGTCAACCCTAAGTCCATCTATATGGTATTCCTTACACCACTTAATAGCACTTGCAATAAGGAATAACTTAACAGGCATATATCCATAATCAAATATTAAGGTCCCCCACTGTGGATGCTCTCCCTTTTGCTTATCTGCATATTCATATAAGGGTGTCCCATCGAATTTCTCAAGGGCAAATGCATCCCTTGGGAAGTGGGCTGGAACCCAATCTAATATGACACCTATATTAGCCTGATGAAGTTTATCTATCAAATATCTAAAATCATCTGGCTCCCCAAAACGGCTTGTAGGAGCAAAATAACCCGTCACCTGATATCCCCACGACTTATCATAAGGATGTTCCATAACGCCCATAATCTCAACGTGGGTATAGCCCATTTCCTTTAGGTACTTGGGTAGTTCTTTTGCAAAATCCCTATAGGTTAAAAACTCATCTTCTCCTTTTCTTCTCCAGGAACCAAGGTGTAGTTCATAGATTGAAATAGGCTCTTTATAAGGTTCTTTAGCACTTCTTTTTTCTATCCATTTATCATCTTTCCATTTATACTTTTCAAGGTCATACACGATAGCAGCGCTATTTGGCCTTAACTCATAAAATGAGCCATAAGGGTCTGATTTTAATAATATAACATCATCTTGGGTCTTAATCTCAAACTTGTAAAGGTCATGTACTTTAGCTCCTGGAACAAAGATTTCCCATATACCAGAATCAGGTCTTAGGCTCATTACATGCCTTCTCCCGTCCCACTGATTAAAACTACCAACCACACTTACACGTTTTGCATTAGGTGCCCAAACTGCAAAGCTAACACCTTCTACCTTATCTATTTCACATATATTAGCACCCATTTTACTATAGATTTCGTAGTGGGTACCCTCACAAAATAAATGTTGATCTAGGTCTGATAGCGTAAATTCAAAGGCGTATGGGTCGTGTATCTCCCATCTTGTCCCATCTATGGACTCACAGTCTAGCATATATTCAAACTTCTTCCTTCTTCTTGGTATTATGCACTCAAAGTAACCCTCAAACTCCGTTTCATCCATTGGGAAATTTATATGCTTTTTCTTAACATCTACAATGGTAATAGCCTTAGCATCTGGAATAAATGCTCTAATAACCAATCTTTCTTTTCCCTCATGTTTCATATTATGTATTCCTAAAATCTTGTGTGGGTTATTATGTTCTGCACTAATTATCTTTTGAATTTCAGTTTTATTAGCTGTAAGTTTCATATGCTCGCCTTTAAAGGCTCCCTCCTTGATTATAGTTAATTTGATGTAGGTGTTATATTATTATAGTTTTATAATGTTAAAATGCAAAATATTTGCTCTTCTCTCACTTATGTTACCATAATATTACATATAACACAATAATTTTAGAAATATATTTTTATTTTTATCTATTTTATGCTATCATATTAGAATATTATACGAGGAGGCATGGCCATGAAAACAATAACAACAGCTATACAAGACGGGGTTTCTTTAGCTTACATTTCACTTTTAAATGATTGCACAGATTTGTTTGCTTCATCATTTCTTTCTACAGCAGGGGAAATTGATAGTGACCTGGCAACAATTATTAAGGATATAAAGATTTACATTTCGTCTTTAGATACTCTTATAAATAGCAATGAGGATGAAAAAGCTGCATATGTAGCTAAATTACAAGCCCATCACAAAACATTAGAGAATAAATTCAAATTAATTAGTTCCTATAATAGGGAGCTTCAACATATTTCCTTTTCTCTAGAAAACAAATTTTATTTAACAACTACAGATCCAAAGGATATATTAGGAATTGATTATCACCACTTTATCCATGATGCCTTAGATTTTATATCACACTCTCATACAGAAAAAGAAAGAATTTATAAAACTAAAGAAGTTTTACGTTCCCTACCTATGAGAATGACAAGGGGGGCTTTCATAGACTATGCTGCTAACTCCCTTGGAAAGATTACACCTAATCCACTTGATGAGGATGGCACCATGTTTTTATCTGTATTTAAACAAATGCTAGATGGTAGGCTAGCTGCGGATTATGGGACTGGCTTTTATGATTTAGGCCTTGCCATAGAGGATTTTAGAAACAAATCAAAAGTCTTTTTAAAAAATGCTTTAA
>CAYUEJ010000304.1:0-2601 GCA_964442565.1 uncultured Candidatus Epulonipiscium sp. | reverse complement strand
GAAGTTAGCGAGGCCTTGACTAAAGATAGGCTAGCATCGGAAGATACGGCGGATTCAGGTGTTCCAGGAGTATCAATAGAGAAAGTTCATAATAATGAAGATGAGATAGAAGTTACAAGGGTCATTATAGAAGATGAAGAGGGTGAGAGAGAGATGGGCAAGGCAAGGGGGACCTATATTACAATAGAGAACCCATATATGCAGGTTAATGACCCAGATGCCCATGAGAAGGTAATTGATATATTTTCTAAAGAGCTACTGAGTTTATTACCAAAGACCAAACACAAGGTTGTGTTAGTTGTAGGCCTTGGCAATATTAATGCCACACCTGATGCCCTAGGCCCTAAGGTGGCAACTAAGGTAGTGGTAACTAGGCATATTGAACAAAAGTTGCCATGGCAAATAGATGATTCTGTTTGCCAGTTAAGCGCAATCACACCTGGGGTTATGGGTATTACAGGTATCGAGACAAGCGAGATAATAAGCGGTGTTGCAGATAGAATAAAGCCTGATTATATACTTGTAGTAGATGCCCTAGGATCAAGAAGTGCAAGCAGGGTTAATACAACAATCCAGATTAATAACACCGGTATAGAGCCAGGTGCCGGTATTGGTAATAAGCGCAAAGCTATTACACAGGAGAACATGGGTTACCCTGTTATCGCCATAGGTGTGCCTACGGTAGTGGATGCGGCAACACTAGTTAGTGATATGATGGACCATCTTATAGATTCCATGCTGGGAGAAGCTGAAGATAGGGAATTTTATGAGATGCTTGATAGGCTTAGCAAACAGGAGAAATACCTATTAGTTAAAGAGGTACTCTACCCCCATATAGGTAATATGTTTGTAACTCCTAAGGAGATAGATGAGGTCATAGGTTATTTATCTACAATTATTGCTAATGGAATCAATATTGCGGTGCATCCAGGTATTATGCCGGAAGATATTAACCGTTTTAAATACTAATTATCATAGATTCCCCCCCTTTAGAATAAAATAGTTACAGGCATTAACTAAGGGGGGGCATATGAGTACAATAGTGATAAAAGTTAAAAAAACTAATTCGATTGCATTATTTTTAATAATACTAATAATTTTATGGAAGGTTTATGGATTATACCAGAATAAGATTATGGGCAGTAATACTAATACATATATTTATACCAAGCTTATATCTAATGTTATTCCAGGAACAATAGCAGGAGAAGAAAACAATAAAACCAATATATTTAATACTATTTTATATGGACTAACAGAAATAGACTTAACAAATTATAGAAGCGTTATAGAGAAAAACATCCCGCTAATGAGAAGACAGGTCTTATTAGTAGACACTGAAATATATAATACCCTAATAGGGTTTAGTAAACCTAGCCATAAAGAAGATTCTAAGATAAATGAAGATTATTTTGATGAAAAAGATGAACTAATAATAACTAATATAGAAGACTCTACTAGTCCAGGAAAACCTATAGATATAGAGTGGCTAAAGAATGATAGCTATGTAACATCTAAAATTATTAATTTTGATGCCAATTTAAACCTTGAAAACCAGGCTATGAAGCAAATAGACACCGTAATGCTTGCCGAAAAAGAATTTAAGATAAAGGAGGGAACAGGAGGACCTAAGGTTATTATATTTCATACCCACCCCCATGAGCGATTTGCAGGGGAAGAACCTAGCGGTGGGGGGGTAGTAGATGTGGGGGAATATCTAAAAGAAATCCTAGAAACAAGATACGGGGTAGAAACCTTACATTGTACTAGTAAATTTGAAAAGACACCAAGCACAGTAAAAAAGGATGACTATGGCAGGATGCAAATAGAGATTAAACAAATACTGGAGGAAAATCCCACTATAGAAGTGGCTATAGACCTTCACAGGGATGGAGGCAGTGGGGATAAGAAGTTTTTAACAAGCGTAAATGGCAAACCAACTGCAAAGCTTATGTATGTTAACGGATTTTCACAGGTACAAAAAAAAGGTGTTCTAACAGCTATAGAAAGTTTGCCTAACCCTAACTTTGAAGATAATCTAGCCTTGTCATTACAGATGCACCTAAAAGGAAATGAAAAATACCCAGGCCTAACAAGGAAAAATCTTATAAAACCCTATCGTTATAGTCTGCATATGAAACCAATGTCACTCCTAGTTGAGGTTGGCAATGATAATAATACTAAGGAAGAAGCTTTGAACTCAATGGATGTATTCGCGGAGCTATTAATGGATGTAATCGAAAAAGATTGAATGCTGAAGCTTGACTATGCTATAATAAGCCTTTAATATACTATGTAGAGTGGAAATTTGAAATACAAAGGAGACAGAGAAGGAATGATTCTTTCAGACCAACAAAAAATACGAAATTTTTGTATTATTGCACATATTGATCATGGAAAATCAACATTAGCAGATCGCATAATCCAAATGACAGGAACTTTAACAGAAAGAGAAATGCAATCACAAGTTCTAGATAACATGGATTTGGAAAGGGAACGTGGTATTACAATAAAATCCCAAGCTGTACGTCTTGTCTATAATGCCAAGGATGGGGAGCAATATGTATTTAACTTAATAGATACACCGGGGCATGTGGATTT
>CAYUEJ010000303.1:0-2610 GCA_964442565.1 uncultured Candidatus Epulonipiscium sp. | reverse complement strand
TTTACCCTCTATTATTCCAAGTATAGTTGGTTTGCCTGGTTTCATGGCAACGCCGTGAACCAGTACCTGACCTAACTCCCTAATTAGGTCTACCGTATAATCAGTGGTTCCCGCAGATGAGCCTGCGTTTATTATCATAATGTCATTATCTTTTACCCCTTGTAAAATGACTTCTTTCAAAAGTTCCATGTCATCCTTATGGGGATGATATCTTCTTGGGGTAGCGCCACTTTCCTTTACCATGCCTGCAAACATCCATGAGTTAGAATCTATAATAGTGCCGTCTACTACATCAGCTATTTTCTCTACTATTTCCGTACCAGTTGGTAGTATCCCTACCTTTGGTTTTGTATAAACCTTAACCTTTTCAATCCCGCCAGAAATCAGGGCACCTAGATCCATTGGCCTAATCTTATGTTTGGACGGAACAATCATCTGAGTTGCTACAATATCCTCACCAATTTGCCTAATATGCTGCCATGGATAGGCTGATTTTAAAATCTGTATCTCATCTTCGGATACATGTATAACGTCTTCAATCATAATTACCGCGTCATAATCCTCTATTATTTGGTTTCCAGTATTTACATATACGAAGTCTTTATCTTTTTCCAAGGTAACTGGCCTTATTTCTGTAGCCTCTAGTGTGTCTATTGCCCTAACTGCAATTCCGTCCATAGCCGATGCATTGTAGTTGGGTGATGATACCTTGGCAAACACGGCCTCATATGTGACCCGCCCTAAGGAGTCTGATAGTAAGATTTCCTCAAATTCTGGCTTGATATCTAACTTCTCAAAATAAAGCAATTTTGCCTCTTCTACGTCAATATTGTCAATATAAGTATTTCTTTTCATTTCGTTTAATCTTGCCTCCTTTTAGTGAAAACTTTTTAATAAAATCTTATAGTAAAAATACTTGCCTATCTTCCCCTTTATTTACCCCTTCTTCATGGATTCCTATAACAATATAGCCCTGGGACTGGGATAATAGTGAAATCATCCCCGATTTTCCGTGGCTAGGAGCTGCATAATATTGTCCATCTTCTAGCTTTAACCTTACCATTTGATAGGTCTCCCTACCTGGTGATGATGGGAAGTTATACTCCATCCTTGCCATAACAGAAGGTAAAATTCTATTATTCCCAAGTTTTTTATCCATATAGTCTTCAATTAAGGCCTTAAATACCACGATAGATGATACTGGGTGCCCTGGTAAGCCTACTACTAATTTGCCCTTGCAATCCCCGATAATTGTCGGTTTACCTGGCTTAATAGAGAGCCCATGGGCTAGGACTCCTTTTCCTCCTAGTGAGTTAATCACCTTATCTGTATAATCCTTTGCCCCAACAGAACTTCCTCCAGATATTAGTACAATATCAGATAAATCAAGCGCTTTTTTAACCTCATCTTTTAAGAGATTATAGTTATCTTTTATGATAGATTTATTTACTACTTGTCCACCAGATTTTTCGATTAGAACCTGAAGGGCATAAGCGTTTATATCTCTTACTTTACCTGCTGTAAGCTCCTCATCTATAGCAATAATTTCATCGCCGGTAGATATTATATAAAACTTCGGTCTTTTATAAACCTCTACCTTAGAAATCCCAAGGGCTGCTAAGGTGCCTACAGCTTCAGCATTTATTATTCGGCCCTTTTTAAGTGCTATATCACCCTTTTTTATATCATCTCCTATGTAGACTATATTTTCACCATTAGAAACTGGTTTATATATTAGCACTGTATCCTCATCCATCTTCTCAGTGTTTTCAATCATAATAACCCCAGTAACCCCCTCCGGTACCATAGCACCTGTTGGTATGTATACGGCTTCGCCCGGGTTTATCTTTATACCTGAAATTTCCCCCATTTTAATTTCTCCCAAAATAGTTAGGATACTAGGTATAGTCTCACTAGCACCATGGCTATCTTCTGCTAGAATCCCATACCCATCCATAGTCGAACGGTTAAAATCAGGTACATTTATATCTGAAAGTATATCTTTTGCCAAGGTCCTATCTACTGAATCCAAAATGTTAACTAACTCGGTTCCTAGTTTAAAATCCTCAAATGATTCCATAATCAGCTCTCTACCTCTATCTACTGAAACTACGTTAAAAAAATCCATTTTCCACCCCTTATGCATTAACTTTTAAATTTCTATAGTAACAAATTCATTGTTTAATAAATCTATAAATAATAGTTTATTCCTCAGGGTTTCACCTTTCCCCAGAAGAATCTTCACTGCCTCGCCAACTTCCATAGAAGCCACTAGGGCAGGGGTAAATGACGGGTTTCCTAGCTTTTTTTCCATACCGTTTGATATGCCTGAGCTATAAATTTTACTTAGGGTATCTTCCCCTGGGAATACACTGCACACCTGGGCGTACCAACCTGCAATCGCACCATGCACTAAGGGTATATCAAGGTCTTTACAGGTTTCTTCTAGAATCAGCCTGGTTGTTATGTTATCCAGGGCATCTATCACCAGATCATGATTTGATAGTATTTTATTTGCATTTGACTTATCAAGATACTGTATTACAGAGGTTACTTCTACCTGTGGGTTCACAAGCCTCATTCTTTTAGCTGCCATAAGAGCCTTACTTT
>CAYUEJ010000302.1:0-2619 GCA_964442565.1 uncultured Candidatus Epulonipiscium sp. | reverse complement strand
GACAGCTTACGGCTTTGTACAAAAATATTTAGATGAGAAGGATATAATTGCCACAAGGGCAGAGACCACAAGACTTATACAAGGGTGTGTCGGAATTAAAAGAACAACGGGACAGCATCCAGGTGGACTTATTGTTGTCCCAACAGATAATGATATTCATAACTTTTGCCCACTTCAAAGACCAGCTAATGATATGAAAACAACTGTAACAACAACACACTTTGATTATCATTCTATTAGTGAATGTTTGCTTAAGTTAGATATACTAGGGCATGATGACCCAACAATTATCCGTATGTTAGAGGATCTAACAGGCGTAGATGCTACGACTATCCCCTTAGATGATAAGGATACAATGTCATTATTTACATCTACAAAGGCACTTGGTATTAAGCCAGAAGACATTGATAGTAAAGTTGCATCCCTTGCGGTTCCCGAATTTGGAACTAAGTTTGTAAGGCAAATGCTTGTTGATACGAAACCTACTACTTTTTCAGAGCTTATTAGAATTTCAGGGCTTTCCCATGGTACAGATGTGTGGCTTAACAATGCCCAGAATCTAGTAAGGTCGGGAACAGCTACCCTTTCAGAAGTAATTTCAACAAGGGATGATATTATGGTATATTTAATATTGCAAGGAGTAGATAAGCAAGAGGCATTTAAGATTATGGAATCTGTGCGTAAGGGGCGTGGACTTACATCAGAGCAAGAAGAATCTATGATAGCAGCAGGTGTTCCAGCTTGGTATATAGAGTCATGTAAAACAATTAAATATATGTTCCCCAAGGCTCATGCGGCTGCATATGTTATGATGGCATTTAGAATAGCATATTTTAAAGTCCATTATCCGGAGTGTTTTTATGCCACTTACTACTCTATAAGAGCTAGGGGAAAGTTTGACTATAGCTTAATGTGTAAGGGTAAAGAGAAGGTGCAATACGAGATAGAGGCACTTGAGGGGAGGCAAAAGCTAACTGCTACAGAAAAAGATACACTAACGGTTCTTGAAGTAGTAAGGGAAATGTATGCAAGGGGAATTAACTTTATAGATATGGATCTATACGAGTCAGATGCTAGAACTTTTTTAATAAAACCTGATGGTATCTTACCACCCTTTAATACACTGCAGGGCCTAGGAGACAGGGTTGCTGATAATATTGTTGCTACCAGAGGAGAAGGTGACTTCCTATCCTTAGAGGAGTTTCGGGAAAGAACAAAGGCAAGCAAAACAACAGTAGAATTAATGAAAGAGAACAATATGTTACAAGGTATCCAGGAAACAAGCCAGCTTAGTTTTTTCTAAATTATATAAAACTTGCATTTTTAGTAAAAAGGTATTATAATTTAGATAAGAATATATATGTGGGAGAAGAGTGGGTACATGCCCACTCTTTCTATTTGCCCAACGCTATTACAAAAGATAAAGGTCAATTAATAAAGACAAGGAAAGGATGAGACTATGAGTAAAAACCAAATTGAATCTACGGTAACAAAGTATTTAGAGCCTATTGCCGAGGATTTTAAATACGAGATAGTAGATGTAGAATACGTAAAAGAAGGATCTACATGGTACCTACGTATTTACCTTGATAAGCCAGGTGGAATTACAATCGATGATTGTGAAAAAGCAAGTAAAGCTTTAGAAGTAATATTAGATGAGAAAGATCCTATTAAAGGGGCGTATATATTAGAAGTTAGCTCGCCTGGACTTGATAGACCACTAAAGAAGGAAGCAGACTTTAAAAGGTCTATGGGGAAGATAATTGATGTTAAGCTATTTAAAGCAACCCATAATCAAAAAGAATTCCAAGGCGAATTACAAAGCTTTAAAGATGGAATAGTAACCATAGTTACTGATAAAGATGAGACACTAGAATTTAATCTAAAGGATATTGCAATAGCAAGACCTGCAATTATATTTTAAAACAAGATATTAATAACAGTATAATTGTTATTTACAAACAGGGAGGATTAAGGATGAATAACGAATTCATCAATGCATTAGAACAAATTTTGAAAGATAAGGGTATTGATAAGGACGTTTTATTTGAGGCGATTGAATCATCACTCGTAACAGCATGTAGGAAGGATTTTAGCCCTAGCCAAAACGTTAATGCCGAAATCGACAGAAAAACAGGTAAGGTTAAGATTTTTGCCCAAAAGGAAGTTGTAGAAGATGACCTTCTAGAAAGTGAATCAGGGCAAATTACGCTATCTGAAGCTAAAAATATAAACCCATCTCATAAAGCGGGGGATATTGCGACTGTAGATGTGACACCAAAGAATTTTGGTAGGATAGCTGCTCAAAACGCTAAGCAAGTTGTAACACAACGAATAAGAGAAGCGGGCAGAGAAATGATTTACAATGAATACGCGGCCAAAGAGCAAGATATAATAAGTGGATTAGTTCTACGTACCGAAAAAAAGATGGTCATAGTTGAACTAGACAAGACAGAGGCAGCTCTTATGCAAAGCGATCAGATTATAGGTGAAGAGTATAAACATGGTCAAAGAATGACATTTTATATATCAGAAGTAAGACCAGCTAGTAAAGGTAGCAAGGGGCCACAAGTAATTGTATCAAGAAGTCATCCAGATTTTGTTAGAAAATTGTTAGAA
>CAYUEJ010000301.1:0-2621 GCA_964442565.1 uncultured Candidatus Epulonipiscium sp. | reverse complement strand
GGTAAGTAGCATATTGGGCGCTTTTGCAACGTTAGTTGTGTGCGCCAAATATGCTACTTACCCCCTAGATTTATTCCCCCCTACAGACTATCTGGGAAGTCTTTTCTAAATGCCTCTACTAACTTTTCTTGCCAGTCTGATACTGCTTCTAATTCTCCGAAGAAGAATCTTAGGCTTTTTGGCTCTTCCTTAAATCTTAATCCGCCTATGAGCTCCCTATGTCCATATAACCATACAATCCTATCAATGGCATATTTAACTTGTGATAGGGTAAATACTCTTCTTGGCATTGCCAGTCTTAAAAGTTCCATGTTAGCTAGTGGCTCTGTTCCATCTTCGTTTCTTTGCTCCGACATAGTTCCCCTTTCCATGCCACGAACACCACTAGCAATGTATAGTGCTGCTGCAAGTGCTCCTGCTGGGTATTCTTGCTGGGGGATATGGCTAACGAATCTCATTGCATCTATATGACATCCAAGGCCACCTGCCGGTGTAACAACCGGAACACCTGCCTTGTCCAGCTCATCAACCATATATGATATAAATTCTGGTCCCTGGCTTATTATACTCTCGTCCATTGACTCTTCTAGCCCTACAGTTAAAGCTTCCATTTCTCTTACTGACATACCACCGTATGTAAGGAATCCCTCATACAAGGTAACAAGCTCCCTCATATCTTTATATAACTTTTCACTACGGGTGGCAATTCCCCCCCCTCTAGCAAAACCAAGCTTACGGGCTGAAAAATATATAATTTCACATAAATCCATTATTTCCCGGGTAATCTCCCTAATACTCATATCCTTGCAAGCTTCTTCTCTTTCTTTAATAAAGTAAAGATTATCAGTTAATAAACTTGCATCTAGTACAATCATAAGCCCATTATCATCACATACTTTTCTTATATCTTTAAGGTTTTGTAATGAAAATGGCTGTCCGCCAATTAGGTTTGTTCCTGCTTCCATACGAACAAAAGCTATTTTTTCTTTACCATTATCATCTATAAGCCCCTTAAGTTTATCTATATCCATATTACCTTTAAAAGGATATGAACTAGTCACATTAGTACCTTCATCTATAATGATTTCTTCTATGGAGCCACCATTTAATCCTATATGTGCCTTAGTGGTTGTAAAGTGATAGTTCATCGGTACTATAGAACCTTCTTTTACATAGGTTTGCATAATGATATTTTCACAGGCCCTACCTTGGTGGGCTGGAAGGAAATACTCAGTCCCAAATAATTCTGTAATTTTATTACTTAATCTAGTAAATGTTTCACTACCTGCATAACTATCATCAGCGGTTAACATGGCTGCTTGCTGTTTGTCACTCATGGCATTAACACCACTGTCTGTTAGCATGTCCATATATACATCCCTATTATTTAGCAAGAATGTGTTATTCCCTGCTTTTTTCATATACTCAAGACGTTCTTCAATAGGGGGTAACTCTAATTTTTGTACGATTGAGACCTTATGCATTTCCAGTGGGATATTCTCACCGCTAAAAAACTTTACTTTTGACATTTCTTATCCTCCATATCGATGTTGTATTTTTCACTAACTTACTACATCATATCATAGGATTACACAATATTCTACACAACAATAAATTAATTTTATTGCTTTTTATTAATTTATGCTTTATAATCAGAGATAAGAATGATTATTATTAAATAATGCATCACTACGAAAGGGGAATTTATTATGAATAATGAACACAAGTTAACTACTGCTAATGGTGCTCCTGTTGTTGATAACCAAAACGCTATGACTGCTGGACCACGAGGGCCTATGTTATTACAAGATGTCTGGTATCTAGAAAAGCTGGCACATTTTGACAGGGAAGTAATTCCCGAAAGAAGAATGCATGCTAAAGGCTCTGGTGCCCACGGTACATTCACTGTTACCCATGATATTACTAAGTATACAAAAGCTAAAATCTTCTCAGAGATTGGTAAGCAAACTGATATGTTTATGCGATTTTCAACTGTAGCTGGAGAGCGTGGTGCAGCAGATGCAGAGAGGGATATTAGAGGATTTGCTATGAAGTTTTATACTGAAGAAGGAAACTGGGATCTTGCCGGAAATAATACCCCTGTATTCTTCCTTCGGGATCCACATAATTTCCCAGATTTAAATAGGGCTGTTAAAAGAGACCCTCGTACAAATATGAGAAGTGCAAAAAACAACTGGGACTTTTGGACCTCCCTTCCTGAGGCCCTTCACCAAATTACTATCACTATGAGTGAGCGCGGCATTCCTTTATCTTACAGGCATATGCATGGATTTGGTAGCCATGCATTTAGTATGATTAATAAGGATAATGAACGTGTATGGGTTAAATTCCACTTTGAAACCCAACAAGGAATTAAAAACTTAACAGATGAAGAGGCTGCTAATATTGTTGCCAATGACCGGGAAAGCCATCAAAGGGATTTGCTCGAAAGCATAGACAAGGGTGATTTTCCAAGATGGACTATGTATATTCAGGTAATGACTGAAGAAGAGGCCCTTAATATGCCCTATAATCCTTTTGACTTAACAAAAGTATGGTATAAAAAGGACTTCCCACTTATAGAGGTTGGATATATAGAACTTAATCGTAATCCTGAGAAC
>CAYUEJ010000300.1:0-2621 GCA_964442565.1 uncultured Candidatus Epulonipiscium sp. | reverse complement strand
AGCTCGTCGGGCTCATAACCCGGAGGTCAGAGGTTCAAATCCTCTCTCCGCAATTGTTTTACTTTATGCCCCGATAGCTCAGTCGGTAGAGCAAAGGACTGAAAATCCTTGTGTCGCTGGTTCGATTCCGGCTCGGGGCATGTTTTATCATGAATCACTAGCTCAGTTGGTAGAGCACTGGACTTTTAATCCAGTTGTCCCGGGTTCGAGCCCCGGGTGGTTCATTATTTAAAAGGCTGTATTTACGAATTGACGTAGGTACAGTCTTTTTTTATATAATAGTTTATAATTTTAAGAATAATGCCGATATAAAATGTAAGGAGAGAATCATGGAAGGTAAATTATTTATTATAGAAGGTTTAGACGGAAGTGGGAAGGAAACACAAACAAGAAAATTATATGATAGATTAAGAAATGAAAATATAAACATAAAAAAAGTGGAATTTCCCAATTATAAAAGTGACTCTTCAGCCCTAGTAAAAATGTATCTTAATGGTGATTTTGGAAAGAAAGTAGAAGATGTGGACGCCTATATATCATCTACCTTCTTCGCAGTTGATCGCTATGCATCATATAAGACAGAATGGGAAGACTTCTATATAAATGGTGGTATAATACTAGCAGATAGGTATACAACATCTAATATGATTCACCAGGCTTCTAAGATAGATGATAAAGGAGAGCAACAAAGGTTTTTAAGGTGGTTAGAGGATTTAGAATTTGGTATGTACGGACTTCCAAGGCCAACTAGCGTAATATTTCTTGACATGCCACCAGATTTTAGTAAACAGTTAATGAAACATAGGGATAACAAAATTACTGGTCAATCAAAAAAAGATATACATGAGAGTGATTTTGAGTATCTAAAAAAGTCTTATGATAATGCTATTGATGTTGTTAAATCGTATAATTGGCCAATTATTACTTGCGTTGAGGACGGGAAAATATTATCTATTGATGAAATACACGAAAAAATATATAATGAAATTAAGAAGAAACTAACTAAATAGGAGGTATACCATGGGAAGTATGCAAATAGATAGCATAAAAATGCCAGAGCTTAAAAACTTAAAACCGATAAATAATAATAAAGTTGAGAAAGACTTTAAGTTTACGCTGCTTAGTAAAATAGAGGAAGAGGATCTTCAAGAAAAACTAGGTATCATGATTGAGAAAATATCAGCTCAAGGGAATAAAATAGCTGAGCATATGGATATTAGGGATATGAAAGATTATAGAACGATGATTTCAGAGTTTATGAATGAAGTTGTAACTCATTCGCATCAATTTTCAAGGGAAAACTTCTTAGATAAACGAGGCCGCCATAGGGTATATGGTATAGTGAAGCAAGTTAATAAGGCAGTGGATGAGCTTGCCCAAGAACTTCTTAGTGGTGAAAAAAATCATTTATCTATATTAAAGAAAGTGGATGAGATAAAAGGTTTAATTTTAGATATAACAACTTAAAACGTTCGTGCTATGCACGGGCGTTTTTGTTTGAAATAAGCTTATCAAGGAGATAGTTTAGATTATGATATATGATTATAATAAAATAATGGGCCATGAAGATGTGAAAGAATATTTTAGAAAAACAATTAAAAGTAAAAATATATCACATAGTTACTTACTTGAAGGAAGTGAAGGGATAGGCAAAAAATTACTGGCTAAAACTTTTGCTAAGACACTATTATGTGAAGAAAAAAATAATATAGACCCTTGTAATAAGTGTACTTCATGTATTATGATGGAAACAGCAAATAATCCAGACTACTTTGAAGTATCATCAAAAAAAGCATCTATAGGTGTAGATGATATAAGAGAACAGGTTATAGAGCAAATGGACATAAAGCCCTACCGTAGTAAATACAAAATTTTTATTATAGGTGAAGCTGAAAGAATGACGACCCAAGCTCAAAATGCTTTACTAAAAACAATAGAAGAGCCCCCTAGTTATGGAGTAGTTATACTACTTACTAAAAACCCATCTAAAATTATAAGCACAGTCCATTCAAGATGCTCAAGGATACGGGTTTTACCATTGCCTACAGCAATGATAAAAAAATATATATACGATAACCACGGACTAGAGGAATGGGAGGCTGCCTTATATGCAGACTTTGCTGATGGAAGCATTAGTAAGGTAAATCAGATGCTGGAAGATGAAGAATTCTGGGGTATACGCCAAAAGGCTATAGATTATATAGTAAAATTAAATGGGGCAGACTTAATAGAATTGTATGATATGGTAGAAGAGCTTGATAAAGATAGGGCTAATTTAACCCAAATACTGGATTTTTGGATTATTTGGTATAGGGATCTGCTAATGTATAAAATGTTCGAGAAAGAGGATTATATATTCTATAAAGATTTTAAAAATCTGTTATTGGACAGGTCTAAAAAATTAACTTATAATAGAATCAATGATAATTTTTATGCAATTATTAAAGCTAAAGAGCGACTAGATAAAAATATAAATATCATGCTTATCATAGAAAACCTATTATTAGAAATAAAGGAGAGAAATAAATGACAAAAGTAATTGGGGTGAGGTTTCGTCCGGCAGGTAAAGCTTATTATTTTGATCCCGGGGATGTTGAATATAGACAAGGCGAATATGTTAT
>CAYUEJ010000299.1:0-2629 GCA_964442565.1 uncultured Candidatus Epulonipiscium sp. | reverse complement strand
AACAGCCTTGCTAAAACTATCCCCATAATCCATAGATAAAATCATTTTTAAAACACCATTATCCACAAAATTTACCCACAGTCCATGATGATAGACAAAAATTGAGGCTCTAGTAGCACCAGTATAAAGTGCTATCTCATCTGACCAGATACTATCTGTAAAATTTTTGTATATAAGATGTTGAGCACCATACTTTTCTTGGATATAAACCAAATGAATATTACCGTTATCATCAATACAAAACTGAAAATCATCAATAGGAAAAGATGAGCTGGTAATAGTGGCTGATTTACCCCAAACACTATCGCTATAAGTAACGAGATTTAGTAAATACTGAGGATTTGATTCACAATATAATAGAAATATCTTATCATTATAATTAAAATATCTAAAACTAAAATTATCAGATTCTAGGGATAAAACAGGACAAGTTTCAACTTTGTTTTCCTGGCATAATATATGGTGTATTAACTCACATGAATTACCAGAAGGTTGTTTAGCAGTATAAAATAAATGAACATGCCCCTTAAAGTGGAGTGTATAAAGGTTTGAAAAGTCATAAATTCCTTTAGGATCTTCTAGGATAAGATTACGAGTGACGCTATTATTTTTATACTGAATATGCATAATTTGATCCTCGGATACTTGGGTAACAATATGTAGGGCTTGCTCATTATCAATAGCAGCGCTATAGTTCAATGTATTGTTTCGATTAATAATAACAGGCCTAGATAAGCCAGAAGAAGATATGGTTTGAGAATATAGTCCGTTTTTTATTGAGTGATTAATAAGTATTAGCTGGCCATTACTTGTACGGATGAGATATGGCATTGTGACACCTCCGAAAAATACCCATTTACTATACAAAAGTATATTCAAAAGATAAGATTTATATACATGATAGTCACCAAATTGCTGATTTTTCCATAATATAGTATTGAAACCGACATTTCGATTATTAAACATCGTAACTTAGCATATGTATAGGAGGTAAGTTGTATGAGCAAATGTTGTGGAGGCTCTGATTCCAAATTTTTCGGAGATTATAACGCAGGTGTTTGCGATGTGTGTAACCCAACTGCGGTCTCACCAAAGGACGATATGTGTATTTGTCCCCCAATCGGTGAGCCCAGGTGTTTAAATATGTTAGCGCCAGTTGTTTTTGATGAAAGTGGAATTAATCTTTGTAGAGTAATAGATATAAATCATTTAATAGATGTATGCAATCCTAAAGAAGAATGTATTCCTTGTACTGATTACCTTTTTGGGAATCTAACAAAAAGGGATTTGAAAAATGCAGATAATATTCAGCTTCAGGTAGTAGATATTGACTTTAATTTTATATGCCCAGAAACAAATAGACACTCAGAAATTAAGCCGGTTAAGGATAAACCAAATTGCTCCCGCTTGACAATTAAGGATATAGACGTAACTTTAGCGGTAAAAATACTAGATAGTAATTGTAGGGTGAGAAAAGAAGGATTTATGGTACTTCGTTACCTACCACCGGTTGATACTCGTGGATTCAACGAAGAAACTAACCCAAGTTCTGTAAGCCTTGATCTATATACCCCTTATGGAATATCATTCGCTCCAGAAAACCCATGTGGATGTAATAAACTAGTTCCAACAATTAATTTTGTAGGATATGTAGAAAATGCAGGACTTCATAAATTTAAATGCTCCTGTGCATGTCCTGGTGAATGCACATCAAACAATCCTGCAATGTGTAAGGCAATGTGCAAGGAATTTGGATCAAATAACTCAGTTAGGCAAGGGATTTCTGCTCAGGCTTTAGCAAAAGTAATTTCAAACGATGATGGTGTTATTTCCGTAGGATTAACCTTATATCTTAAAGTAATATATTTCGTGCAATATAAGGTGCCACATGCAGGCCTTGTAGTACCACCAAAATTTGAAGTTATCGGTGGAAGAGCACAAAATGATTGCCTGATGTTTGTTGAGGGAGATTTGCTAGAACAAAGTATTAGGCCATTAGAAGTTGGTGTAAGCTCAAAAACAATTAAACATCCTAACAGACAGCCATGCGTTAACGATGCCATTAGAGGCAGTGATGTTCGTGGATGTGGATGTCAAGATGATAGATGTAACTGCTGCTAACTAACTAATGGGGACGGGTCACAAATATCACTAGTAATTGAAACATTAGTGATATTTGTGACCCGTCCCCATTTGCTAAGACTTGTGAGCCGTCCCAAAAATTCTAGGGAGCATAGTTGTAAGAACAATGGCCCCTGCAATTACTGCAGCAACCTGGAATGTGTAGGAAGCGTAGTTTAATGCCTCAAGATAATCACCTATTAAAAGGGAGTGCATGGTTTGATAAGTAGCAGCTCCAGGTACTACTGGTATAATTCCAGGAATGAGTAGTATTGTAACTGGAATTTTACGTACTTTGGCTAACATGCTCGAACCTTGTGAAACAATCAGGGCAGCGGCAAAGTTGGCAACGATTGGTGAATAGCCAAAATGAATACACAGCAAATAGACAAGCCAACCCAAGGCCCCTATACTACCACAATAAATTAATTCTTCTTTAGGTACATGAAAAAACACAGAAAAAGCCACTGTAGCAATAAAAGCACTTATTACTCCAATAATCATAAAG
>CAYUEJ010000298.1:0-2638 GCA_964442565.1 uncultured Candidatus Epulonipiscium sp. | reverse complement strand
TATCCTGTCCAGGTTCCTCTGTACCAGCATCTAGGAAAATCTTCTGAGAGTAGTAGCCTTTTTCATCATCCCACTCATACTTTTTATTGGCCCAATCAATACCAATAACATCAGCGATCCCTGTAATCTCCACCTCATAAATAGTACCCTCTTCTTTAATTTGTTTTGATATGATGGTAGCGTTTAACACGTCAGATATTCCTGTGATCATGTAATCATTAATCCCTACAAAGCGTGGAAAATGAAAATCATCATGAAGATATTGCTTTTTTAATTTAGTTTTTACACTAGCTGCTAAATAATCTCCTAGAATTTCATTAGTCTTTTCTTCATAAGCACTGAATACCTTCCAGTACTCATCATTAACCTTTTTAGGTTTTTGATTAAGTGCAAGCATTGCTTCGTGATCAATTTTTAAGAACTTAGAGAAAAATATCTTCATCTTTTCGTCAGTTACTTCCACTTGCTCCACATCTTCGCCGGCTTCTGCTACATCAGTTTTTGCTTCTACTTTTGCTACTGCAACTACCTCAGCTTGTGGTAGACTATTTACACTGCAGCCGCTTATAAATAGTAAGCTGCTGCATAGTATTATACCTTTAACAATCTTTTTACCCACTGTACATCCTCCTACTTTAATTCTTAATTTTTTTAAGCGATGTCATAACAAATTGAAGTCCCTCTTGATTGGAGCTAATGACTGACTCATTACTGAGCTTCACTTTTCGCTTACCACTAGGACCAAAAATAGTTTCTATTTTCTGTGCATCCGTTTGTGTTGATGTAACAGATCCATAGCTAGTCATACCAAGGCAGTCGTACAGTTTACGTTGTAACGATTTATCCATGAAGTGCATGTTAAATATCATATCCCTATCCGCCGGAATAGTCATATCATATTTAAAAACAACTTTAGCACCACTCTCTATCTGGATCCCTGCATGCTTTCCTTCACGTATGTCTTTTGGTGTTGCTCCCCCTGTGCTTTCATTACCTGCTATGACAATACCATGAATCGTCATTTCATTTTCGATTATGATTTTACCAGGCGTTACAATTATTCCTGTAAAATCTTTATATCCTGACTGAGATTTCAACGTTAGTATAGCACTGGGATTAGTACATATAATAGCCGTTGGCATATTATTGTAGTCCTCTATCTTAATATCTTTACTACTTGTTACAACCTCAATAGGATTATTTCGTGACCATTGTTGATTTGTAGTGAAGGTATTTACATTTACTAGTTCATCAAATTTCCGGTCCTTTGGTACAAGACCTGTTGTTCCACCTGTTGTTACAAAATGCTGATAAAAAACCCCTCGTTTAGCTAGCATATAGCCTTGTAATCCCTTATATGCAATCAAGTTATCAAATTACACATTAGGATCTGGGGTGGGTGTTGCAAAATAGTTTTTCTTAAATGGGTTCGCTCCCTCATAAAAGTTTTTAGGATGAGCAATTAACGTTCCCCAATTAGTAGCAGTTCCTATAATTTCATTATCCCAATCAGACGCCTGAGTTAAGGCTTCTTTCGTCTCAGTTGGAAAACTTCCATCTAAACCTGTATAAAATATCTTCATCGCCTCAGCTTGAGAGCCTATTGGAGTACCTGAAGATACATCTTGCAGGGTACCTGCTGCTATCATAGCTGGTGCATAAGCATGTGCCTTAGAAGCATAGGTATCTACAATTTCAATTTTTTCTTTATTGATTAAACCTTCAAAGTCCACAAGATAGGCTTCGTCCTCCCCATATGCTTCTCTATATTTGTCTAAGTAGTATACATCTTCAAATGGTTCTCCAGCACTTTCATATAACCTATGGTATCCGTTACCATCTCCAAAGTTAATAAATGCCTGCCCTGCAATAAATGCCCTGCCCATTTTGATTTTACCCGTATCACCTGGAAATCTCCCCATAGCATAAATACCACTGCTTTTATTTGGATCTACATAGATTCCTGCTCCATCAGCCACACCATCTGAGTCTCCATCACTAATACCAAAAACACTGTTTGCAACAGTTATTTTACCATCCTTTACATATCTACCAATGCGAATATCATTGTCCACATATGCATTACGTTCAATATCTATTGTATTGTTTGCTACAAAAGTCTCCCACGGTACACTGGATTCTGAAGAGTTATCATTAATGGCAATGGTCTCGGCAATGGCATCTTGTGTAATCTTAATTTTGGTTGTTTTTTCTCTTTTTACATCTTCTTTTGAGTTTGTTGTTTGTATGTTGGTTACGACTAAAGCATTGCCATGGACCTCTAACTTACCCCCGTCAGAAACCACAATTCCTCCAAATTCATCTGGTTCTGGAAAATCCCCCATTTTAGCGTCGTGAGCCGTAGCAGGTGCCCCCTTCGTTCCTTTTACGCTTATATCTCCTTCAACCTTTGCTTCAAAGTCTCCATTAATCACAAAGTCTCCAAATGATATAATCGCTGATTGAATGGCTTCTGGGTATGCATCTGCCCATTCATATTCTTCTAGTAACTGCTCATTTTTTATGAGTTGTTTAAGACTAATTGTTCCAACTACTCTCGACTTGGTTAAAGATGACTTAGAACCTTCTTCAGCCCACGCTGTTACTTCAACCATAAAAGCATCCTTAGTGTCGGTAC
>CAYUEJ010000297.1:0-2639 GCA_964442565.1 uncultured Candidatus Epulonipiscium sp. | reverse complement strand
TTATGGGGGCTATAGGGCTAGTTCTAATCATTTATACAACTAGAACTGGTAACACTGGCTCGATATCAGATTTTGAGCTAGCCTTTAGAAGTGCACTAGATAGGATTTTAGGAGTAAGACCAAGAACCAAGGAATTTATGATAGGATATCCTTTAATGTTAGCCTTATTTTATTACGATAAAAAAGAGAGTTACTTACCATTATTGGCTATCTCAATTATTGGACAAATCTCACTGGTAAACACATATGCCCATGTTCACACAAGAGTAATTATTTCATTAATAAGAAGTGGATACGGTATAGTATTTGGTTTAATCATGGGGCTTATACTTATTTATGTGATAGATAAAGTAATAAAGGTGGTTAAAAGATGGCAACCAAAAAACGAATAGTTATATCAGGATACTATGGGTTTGACAATATTGGGGATGAGGCAGTTTTATATGCTATAATAGGCGCCATAAAGCAGGAATGCCAAGGGCACCAAGTAGAGATTACAGTCCTATCCAATCAGCCCGAAAAAACAAGCAAGCTATATAATGTAAAGGCAATAAATAGATGGGATATGAGGAAGGTTTATAAAGCTATTAAGCAGAGTGATATGTTAGTTAGTGGTGGGGGGAGTTTGCTTCAAGATGTTACTAGTAATAAAACAGTTCCTTACTATTTATTAATAATTAAAATGGCCCAGTGGCATAAAAAAGAGGTTGTTTTTTACTCACAAGGCTATGGGCCAGTGGATAAAAGTTACAACAAGTATTTAGTCAAAAAGGTTTTAAATAAAATAAGCTATATTTTTGTAAGAGACTATAATTCAAAGAAGGAACTAGTAGATATAGGGGTTGCGGGGGCACAAATTGTAGTTGCTGCAGACCCTGTTATAGGGATGGAAGAAAATAAGCAAGCAAGGCTTAAGATTGAGCAGTATATCGAAACTTATAGCAAAGATAAAAAGCGGGTAGGGATATACTTACGTCCATGGAAAAATGATAATAAGCTTATAGATAAGATGAATAGCTTATGTGAGATACTAGAAAAAGAAGGGCTAGATATATTCTTTATACCTATGCATGAGCCCGAAGACTATAATTTTTTGGATAAGATAAAGTTTCCTAATAATTCTACTTATAAGATTAATGACAAGCTAGATATTCATGAAACCTTTGCTTTAACAGGGCAAATGGATATTGTTGTTGGCATGAGACTACATGCGCTTATAATGGCAACAGCCCAAGGTATACCTACTGTAGGATTATCTTATGATCCGAAAGTAAATGATTTTATGGAAATGATAGAAAACAAACATTGTTATGATGTTGAGGCCTTCGAGGTGAAAGATGTTGCAAGGAGCATTTTGGGTAAGATTAGCCGATTGGAGTCGGAGAAAAAGGATGTAGCAGATAAGAGAGATTTACTAATGGATAAGGTTTATCAACCAGCGAAGCTAGTTAATAAAATATTTAATTAAGCTTAGGAGGAGTATTATGGATGAGAAAGTGCTTATAATGGATGTTCCTATTAATAAGGTAACAATGGAAGAAGCATCTGATAAGGTGGTAAAATATTTATTAGGTAAGGGTCAGCATATGGTTTTTACACCAAACCCTGAGATTATTATGGAAGCTCAGCAAGATAATGAGCTTATGAGAATATTAAAAAACGCAGATTTAGTAGTGGCAGATGGAATAGGGGTAGTTATTGCATCAAGAATACTAAAGGTTAAGAGGCTACCAGAACGTGTAGGTGGTTTTGACCTTATGCAACAAGTGTTAAGTAAGATTAAAAATAAGGATGTTAAAGTATATTTCTTAGGTAGTAAGCCGGGTGTTGCAGAGCAGGCAGCTCAAAACATGAGGAAGAAATATCCAGGCATCAAGATTGTAGGCACAAGAGATGGCTACTTTACCAAGGCTGATGAGCAAAAGATTATCGAAGAAATCAAAGAGTTGGAAGTAGACCTTTTAATGGCAGGCCTTGGGGCCCCAAGGCAAGAGAAATGGATAGATGAAAACATAAAAGAACTGGGAATTAAAGTAGGCGTAGGTGTAGGTGGAAGCCTAGATGTAATGGCAGGGACTGTTAAAAGAGCGCCAGAAATATACCAAAAGCTGGGACTTGAGTGGTTTTATAGGTTAATAACAAACCCAAAAAGGGCAAAAAGAATGCTAAATCTACCTATTTTTGGATTTAAAGTCATCTGGATGAGGCTAACTGGCCAATAAAGGTGCATATAAAATCATAACAATATATCTAATAAATAAGAAGTTTAAACAATATATTGATAAAAAAGAATGGTTTGTAATATAATGGAAGTAGGTTTGTTAGTTATAACTAAATGATAATAAACTAATTTATCTAAAAAGTGGGTAGTTTTAAGAAAGAGAGTGTAGTATATTAAACGTAAGAAACATTCCAAAACAATTAACTTATACAAGGGGGAAATATAATGGCAGGTTTGAACCTAAAGAATATATATAAAAAATATCCTAATGGATTTGTTGCTGTAAAAGACTTCAATTTAGAAATTGAAGATAAAGAATTTATTATTTTCGTAGGACCATCAGGTTGTGGTAAATCAACAACACTTCGTATGATTGCTGGACTTGAAGAAATCACATCAGGTGAAATATGGATTGGTG
>CAYUEJ010000296.1:0-2645 GCA_964442565.1 uncultured Candidatus Epulonipiscium sp. | reverse complement strand
TTAACTCGGCAATCCCCATTATATCAGCAGTAGGGCACGAAACGGACTTTACCATAGCGGACTTTGTAGCTAGCCTTAGGGCGCCAACACCTTCAGCAGCAGCAGAACTAGCAACACCTGATGTAGCAGAACTGCAAAGGCGGATTAATCAGTATACACTTCGTATGGAGAAAGATATTTATAAACTTTTAGAGTATAAGGCTCATATTCTTAGAATGTACACATCAAGGCCAGTGCTAGCACAGGCAGGAGAATATTTTGCAAGGGCAGGGCAAGAACTAGATGTACTTCATAGCAGATTACAAGAAATCATAACTATGACATTAAAAAATAAGCAGTCCCTTTTAGGTGAGAAGGTAACAAAGTTAGATGCTCTATCACCTTTAAATACCCTAGAAAGAGGATATGCTTTAGTTACTGATAATGAGGATAAGGTTATTACATCAGTTAATAATGTGGAAAAAGACCAGACCTTATCAGTTAGATTAAAAGATGGCCAGCTAAAAGTAAGTGTAAGATAAGGAAGGAGTATAAAGGATGTCAAGTAAAACACCGAAGACCTTTGAAGAAAGTCTAGGAAAACTAGAAAAAATTATAAGCCAGTTAGAAAGTGGAGACCTAGCCCTAGATAAAGCCTTTGAATATTACAAAGAAGGGATGGACCTTTCATTATTTTGTTCAAAACAGCTACAAAGGGTTGAGAAAGAAGTACTACAAATTCAAAAAAACCAAAGTGGGGAGTTTGGTATATCTTCCTATGAATCCGAGGAGGGGTTATAGTATGAAGCAACTACTTGAAGAGATGAGAAAAGAAGTCGATGAAAAGTTAGATAAATGTCTCTTGAAAACAGAAGGGCGTTTATTTCATATTTATGATGCAATGCGCTACAGTACTCTCTCAGGCGGTAAAAGAATAAGGCCTATTTTAATGATGTTGGCCTACGAAGCAGTAGGGGGGGAGGGTGCAAATATAGATCCCTTTTTATGTGCAGTAGAAATGATTCACACATATTCTCTTATCCATGATGACCTTCCTGCAATGGATGATGATGACTTTAGGCGAGGCATGCAAACAAACCATGTTAGGTACTCGGAGTGGACAGCGATTTTGGCTGGAGATGCACTTTTAAACCGTGCCTTTGAAATAATGCTAGCCGCTACAATGCAAACCCCTAAGTACTCATACATAGAGGCTATGCATGCTCTAAGCATTGCTTCAGGAACCCGTGGTATGATAGGTGGACAGGTTATTGATATAATGTCAGAAAATGAAAAGGTTCATGAGGATACAGTAGATTTTATTCACCGTAATAAAACAGCAGCTCTAATGGTAGCTCCGGTTGATATGGGGGCAATTTTAGGCGAGGCTTCTAAAGAAGAGAAAGAGGCGCTTCACAACTATGCCTTCAACATAGGTATGGCATTTCAAATTGCGGATGACCTTTTAGATGTGTTATCAACACAGGAGGAATTTGGTAAACCAATAAATAGCGATATTGAGAATAAAAAGGCAACATATGTTTCACATCATGGAATGGATAAGGCTAAAGAAAGACTAGACTACCTAACAAATAAGGGAATAAAAGAATTAGAGATTTTCGGGGAGCGTGGAGAAAAGTTAAAACAACTAGCACTATATTTAACTTCGCGAACATATTAAAGGAGAATAGACTAGTGATGAAAGCAATTTGGACCAATAAAATACTAATGGTATCAATACTTAGTTGGGCCACTGCCCAGATTTTAAAGCTAATTATTACTTTTATTGAAGGTCATGAGTGGGACTTTAGGAAATTAGTAAGTGCAGGGGGGATGCCTAGCTCTCACTCATCATTTGTAACGGCGCTTACTATTGGAATTGGTCAAGTTGAAGGATTTGACTCATCCTTATTTGCTGCCTGCGCCGTAATTAGTTTTATTGTAATGTATGATGCAACAGGTGTCAGGTGGGAATCGGGTCAACAAGCGGCAGCTATTAATAGAATCGTTGAAATGCTACAAGATCCAAATATAAAACTTGAAACACAACTAAAAGAAATATTAGGGCACACACCCCTTCAGGTATTTGCAGGAATAGTTTTAGGAATAATATTTGGTGTCGTGTGTTTTTAAAAGGGGGGGGAGTCCCCCTTTTCTCTTGCCCAAATTGCAAAAAAATGCAATAATAGGCATAAGTATAACTATACTAAAATGTTAATAATATGAAAGGGAGGTTGCCAGTGGGAAATTTATTAGCTAGCATACTATCACCAAAAGATATTAAAAAATTAGACAACAAGCAATTAACAATACTAGGAACTGAAATAAGGCAATTTTTAATTGAAGCCCTATCGCAAACCGGGGGGCACTTAGCCTCTAACTTAGGTGTTGTTGAGCTCACCCTCGCCCTTCACTATTGTTTTGATACACCGAAGGATAAAATTGTATGGGATGTAGGACATCAAAGTTATGTCCATAAAATATTAACAGGAAGACAAAAGGGTTTTAAAACCTTGAGACAAACAGATGGAATGAGTGGATTTCCAAAGTTAGATGAGAGTAAGCATGATGGGTTCGGTACAGGTCATAGTTCCACATCCATATCGGCAGCCATGGGAATGGCCATAGCTAGGGACCTAAAGGGAGAAAAAAATTCCGTAATAGCA
>CAYUEJ010000295.1:1884-2660 GCA_964442565.1 uncultured Candidatus Epulonipiscium sp. | reverse complement strand
TTCTTCCCAAGAAAGAGGTGTTTATTTCCAAAGACACAAGATTATTTACACTACCGTTTTTTATTTGATGCGTACTCACTTTTAGCCAAATTTTATTAGGGCAGTAGCAACTAAGTCAGCTGTAACTTCAAAAGGGCTATTGATGGCAAAACGCTCATTTACAACTTCATCTCTAAGCTTTTGTAGTTCCACGCGCTCTATACCTTGTTGTTCAAATGATGGGAGACCTAGGATATTATCTCGCAGTTCTTTGTATCCGTTTGCAACATAAGTGCCAATTTCCTCGTTTGTTGCCTTATCTGGAAAAGTAACGTTTAAGATATTCCCAATTTCTCGCACTTTTTTTGGTTCTACTTTAGCTGTGAAAGCCAAAGTTGCGGGTAAGGCATAAGCGCAGGCCATGCCATGTGGAATATCCATTTTAGCACCAACAACATGAGCTAATGAATGTCCAAGGTGTGTACCACCATTGTTTAATACCCAGCCACCTAGAGCTGAAGCGACCATCATGCGTTCTCTTGCTTCTAAGTCTTCTGGGTTTTTAACAGCTATCGGTAGATACTTAACAACTAGATACATGACTTTCTCACAGATAGCGTCAATTATAGGACTCGATAATTTTGAAGTATAGGCTTCTGCGGCGTGGGAAAATATATCTAGACCTGTTATAATCGTCATGTTTTTAGGTAATGTTGTGACCAAATTAGGATCTAATACGGCATATTCACTCACAGCATTATCAGATAATACGGCCAATTTTTCTTGTGTTTGTCTAT
>CAYUEJ010000295.1:1634-1871 GCA_964442565.1 uncultured Candidatus Epulonipiscium sp. | reverse complement strand
ACTACCAGTTCCAGATGTAGTTGGTACTGAAATTAATCCAGGGCAAAGAGATGGTACCTTTTTATCGTATACGTACTCTTTGATACTTCCCCCAAATAAACGAACAATATTGATTCCTCTTGCTGCGTCAATGACACTTCCACCACCAATGGCAATGATCGAATCACACTTGTTTTCTAAAAATAAGTGGCCGCCCTGATCAATTATTTCAATGGATGGATTAGGAACGATTTTATC
>CAYUEJ010000295.1:0-1619 GCA_964442565.1 uncultured Candidatus Epulonipiscium sp. | reverse complement strand
TAATAGTCAAATCCGTGTTCAAGAAATTCTTTGAAAACCTTTTGAATAATAGGAGAAGTGAGTAAAAAACTATCCACAACAACCATGGGTTTTGAATAATTACTAATCTTTAAGATTTCTACCAATTTACTGCAGATATCGTGCGTAACAGCTACTTTAACCTTTTGTTCTAAATTAAAACTCATATCCATCGCTCCTCTAGTCTAATCCTAACTCTTTTGATACTTTACGGGCTATCTCACAAAAAGCCTTTACTTTAGGTATGTCTTTTTCAATAACACCATCACTAAATTTAATAGAGGTTTTTGAAAGAGAATCTACACCGTATGGTTTAATTTTACGAATACAATCTTCTACGTTGTCTGGTCCAAGACCTCCAGCAATGATTACAGGGATATTGACTGCCTCTACAATTGCACGATCAATATTCCAATCATGAGTTTTACCACTTGCTCCGATGCCGGTATCTGCTGCCAGTCCTGTGTCTGTTAGCAAGTAATCGCAGTACTTTGCATACTCTTTAGAACGATCGATAGCCCCTGGGCCATCAACTAATACCGCTTGCATCAATTCCATTCCTGGACACTCTTTGTGTAAGCGATCAGCAAACGCTTGATCAGCAGTATAATCCATTCCGGCAATGTGAACGATGTCTGGATTTAGTTTTTTAAGAATGAAGAACATTTCTTCAACATCTTTATTTAGCATAATAGAGATTGTTTTGACACCACGACGTTTTGCCTCTGCATATATAAGTTCTACAACATCAAAAGGAACGCGGTGTGCAGGAATTCCACCAGATTGCATTGGAACTAGGCCAATGTGATCTGCACCTGCATCCATTACTTGAACTGCTTCATTATAATTAACGATTGAATAAATTTGTGTTTTTACCATTTTTAATTTTCTCTCCTTAAAATTTAATATTAGATAAATATTTTGAATTAAAACAACCTGAGCCCTGCTGATAAGGTTAGGAACACTTAAATCAGGTGATACGGCAGATGAAGATTCAAGGGTAATACTTGCAGCAGCTTGTGTATAGATTCCCATTTGCTCTAAAGAAAGGGTATCACCGTAGCTGAACCTGGTCCATATAATAGCGGCCATGGAACAATCTCCAGCTCCATTTGTGCTTACGATTTTTTTGGTAAGTGGTGGAACAAGAATTGTTTCCCCATTGCGAAAACATAGGATTCCCTGGGCGCCTAGTGAAATGAAAATGTTTTTTACACCCTTTTCATTTAAGACTTTAGCTGCCCTACATGCGCTTTCTTCATCAATTACCTTTACACCTGTTAAAACTTGAGTTTCGTGCTCGTTGGGTTTTAACGTATCGATTTTGTGTAATATATTTTTTATACGATCTACTTTTGCAACAGAAACTGGATCAACAAAAATAGGGGCCCTTACATGCTCGGCTAACCACTCAATAGATTCTTGGGAAATATTACAATCAATAACTACGATTTTTGCCCCATTAATAAAATCTATACGTTCTTCTAAAAAGGCAGGTGTAATTTGATCAATAATACTCATATCATTTATAGCTGTAACCAAATCACCCATATTGTCATTTACATATAAGTAAATTGAATTGCGAGAGCCTTTAATACATT
>CAYUEJ010000294.1:1088-2667 GCA_964442565.1 uncultured Candidatus Epulonipiscium sp. | reverse complement strand
GGAAAGTGGGATAATTCTTTTCAAAGGAGAGGAGATATATCCTAAAACGCCACGGGAAGCCATTGATTCTGGGATTGCTCTTATCCCAGAAGATAGGAAAAGGCAAGGAGCCCTATTAGATATTAGTATAAAAGAAAATATAAGTATGGCAATATTAAAAAGGATTTCTAAAGCATCAGTTGTCAATAAAAAGGAAGAGAAAATAATAGCAAAAAAATATAAAGAAAGTATTGTTATTAAGACTCCGTCTTTAGACCAACAAGTTAAAAAGCTTAGTGGTGGTAATCAGCAGAAAGTAATTATAGCAAAATGGCTAGCATATTAGATGAGCCGACAAGAGGAATTGATGTAGGTGCGAAATTTGAAATTTATACATTGGTAAATTCATTAGTTGAGTCTGGTAAAACGATATTAATGATTTCATCAGAAATGGAAGAAATCATGGGTATGTCAGATAGAATTATTGTTTTATCAGAGGGCAAAATGACTGGTATGTTAGATAAAAGTGAATTTAATCAAGAAACCATCATGAGTTTTGCATCAATATCAAAAGGAAAGGAATAGTGTTATGAATTTTTCAGATGGATTTAAAAAATATGGGATATTTGTAGTATTAGCTATGTTATTTATATTTTTTTCAGTTGCATCTAAAGCATTTCTAGTCCCAAAGAATTTATTGAATATTGCTCGCCAGGTATCCATGTTAGGAATAGCTTCTGTTGGTATGACATTTGTTTTATTACTTGGTGGGATTGATTTATCAATAGGATCGCAAATTACACTAGTTAATATTGTAACAGCGTGGTTAATGGTTAACGGAGGTATTAATCCTGTAATAGCATCTTTGATTTCTATATGTATGAGTACAATAATAGGTTTTATTAATGGGTGGATTATTGCAAATATAAAAATGCCACCACTTATTGTTACCCTTGGTATGATGACCATTGTGGAGGGGGTTGCATATATTATTTGCAAGGGTCTACCGATTTTTGGTTTCCCTAAATCATTTGCAATATTAGGGCAAGGGTATATAGGAATAATTCCTATACCAGTAATTATTATGATTATAATATTAGGGATAGGAACTTTTATACTAAATGAAACATATTTTGGACGTTTTTTTTATGCAGTGGGAGGAAATGAAGAAGCAGCTAACTTATCAGGAATTAATGTTAAAAAGATAAAATATTTAGTATATAGTTTATCAGGCTTATTTGCAGGTATAGCGGGAATAGTTATGCTATCAAGAACAAATTCAGGGCAAGTACTATCTGGTAAAGGGTTTGAATTTGATGTGTTAACAGCATGTGTTTTAGGAGGAGTTAGTGTAACAGGTGGGTTTGGGAAAATTTCTAATGTAGTAGCTGGCGTATTGATTTTAGGTATTTTGAATAATGGTTTAGTGTTATTAGATGTTAGTCAATTTACGCAAATGGTTATTAAAGGATTTGTGCTAATGCTTGCAGTTGCATTTGATTGCATACAAAAACAAAGACAAACAACAAAAATAGCTTAAAAACAAAGTATAGAAAGTGAGGTAAACGCATGGGAAAGAAGAACAGATGTAGACCATATA
>CAYUEJ010000294.1:0-1072 GCA_964442565.1 uncultured Candidatus Epulonipiscium sp. | reverse complement strand
GTTGCTGTAATGGAGGGTATTGGCAAAATGGGATATCTTACACGTCCTATTCCCAAGGTGAAGGATAATGAGGTATTGGTTAAACTAGAATATGTGGGAATCTGTGGTTCGGATTTACACTACTATGAAACAGGGAGAATTGGGGGTTATATTGTAGAACCACCATTTGTGCTTGGTCATGAACCTGGAGGAACAGTTACAGAGATAGGAAAGGATGTAACTAATCTAAAGGTTGGAGATAGGGTTGCACTAGAGCCAGGCAAGACATGTGGCCAATGTGAGTTTTGTAAAACGGGAAGATACAATCTATGCAGTGAGGTAGAATTTTTTGCAACACCGCCTTATGATGGAGTATTTCAAGAATACGTTGCCCACCCAGCAGATTTAAGTTTCAAGCTTCCAGATAATGTTTCAACATTAGCAGGATCATTAATAGAACCATTAGCCGTAGGTATACATTCAGCTAATCAAGGTAAGGCTGCAGCTGGTCAAACAGTTGTTATTACAGGTGCAGGAGCAATAGGTCTGGTTACTTTATTAGCTCTTAAATATAAAGGCGTGACTAATATTATAGTAGTTGATATAATGAAAAAGAGACTAGATAAGGCTCTTGAGCTAGGTGCAACACATATTATCAATGCAACTGATGTAGACCCGGTAGAGAAAGTAATGGAGATTACTAAAGGGCATGGATGTGACCTAGCAATAGAAACAGCAGGAACAGAAGTTACCACCAACCAAACAATTCATATGGTGAAAAAAGGATCTAAAATTGTACTAGTAGGATATAGCAGTACAGGTAAGATGAATCTTGAGATGAGCCTAGCATTAGATAAGGAGATAACCTTTGAGACTGTGTTTAGATATAGACACATTTATCCTTTGGCGATTGATGCAGCTGCAAGTGGTAAAATTGACCTTGAGGGCATAGTTACAGATATATTTGACTTTGAAGATGTCCAAAATGCTATGGATAGCAGTGTTAAAAACAAAGCAGATATAGTTAAGGCAGTAGTTAAAATTTAGGAGGGTGCGTATGAAAAGAGATATTGTTACATTAGGAGAAATACTT
>CAYUEJ010000293.1:0-2677 GCA_964442565.1 uncultured Candidatus Epulonipiscium sp. | reverse complement strand
AAAGTTTGCACCGTCTTCTAATTCAACATAAACCATCCTACGGTGTATGCCTGTTCCTGTAGGTACAGTCATAGATAGCCCATCCTTTACACCTTCCTTAGATTTTACAGCTACAGTATGCCCCATACTCATACCTGGCCCAAAGTTAGTGTAGGTAATTCCTTTAGGTGCCATAGCCTCCATAAGAACCCTTATAATTGAATCCGTACCTGGATCCCATCCTGCTGATATAATTGAAACTGCGTTATTTTCTTTAGCTATCTTATCAAGGTCCTGCTTTAAATCCCATAATTCTCCGTGGATATCATAGCCGTCTACCGTATTAATTCCAAGCTCTAGAGCCTCTTTGGCTACATCCAAGGTAATTCTTGTTGGTACGCATAAAATTGCTACATCAACACTGCCAAGTTCTTTAATATTACCTGCTACCTTTATATTTGTAAGCTCTAATGGCTTATTTTCTATGAATCCTGGTCTTTGCTCAACAACTCCGGCAAGCTCCATATCTGGCGCCGCCTCTATTGCTTCTAGCGCATATTGTCCAACATTTCCATATCCTACAATAGCTACTCTTATTTTATTCATATAATCCTCCTTTAATATCCTATAATATCTTTAATTACTTCCCCTGCTATAATAAGCCCTGATACAGATGGAACAAATGCAATACTACCTGGTATCTGCTTACGTATATCTGTACTTTCCTCACTACCCAAAGGTTTGATAGGTATCTCTTTAGAGTATACCACTTTTAGGCTTTCTATGCCTCGCCTTCGCAGTTCTTTGCGCATAACTTTGGCTAAGGGGCATACAGATGTTTCGTAAATATCAGCAACCTCAAACTGTGTAGGATCCATTTTATTACCAGCCCCCATGGCACTTATAATCGGAATCCCCATTTTATTAGCTTGAACAATTAAGTCCAGTTTAGCTGTTACCATATCTACGGCATCAACAATATAATCATAATCATCAGCTAAGAGCTCCTTAGATGTTTCTGGTAAATATAATTTTTCATATATGGTTACCTCACAAGAAGGATTAATGGTAAAAATTCGTTCTTTCATGGCTTTTACTTTAGCTTGTCCTACAGTCTGCCTAGTGGCTGGTAATTGGCGATTAATATTAGTCAAGGATACAACATCGTTATCAATCATAACAATGCTCCCAACACCACTGCGCACAAGGGCTTCAACTGTATAAGACCCAACACCTCCGACACCAAAAATTGCTACCTTACTATCTTTAAGTTTTTTAATAGCTGGTTCTCCAACTAGAAGTTCCGTTCTTGAAAATTCATGTAACATATTATCCCCTGAATGTATATCATTCATAAACACTCTTCCTTTCCACTAATATGCCAAACTCTATATTAATATATTATATATTAATACACCTAATATTGAAACCTATAAAAGTCATATACCTTTCCTTTGAAATTCCTATTTTCATATTCCCCATCCTACTAAATAAAAGTAGTACCCCCTACACGCCACATGCGCACAAGGGGTACTACTCCGTTCATTATTGTGGTGGCACATATTCTACACCATAAAAATCACAAACACCTGCTACAATTGCCTGGGCTACTTTTTGCTGATACTCTACGTTAAGCATAAGCATAGCTTCTGGTAGATAATCCATAAATCCAGCCTCTACCAAGGTAGCTGGCATCATTGTGTTTCTAAGGACATAAAAGTTGGCAGGTTTGGCCCCCCTATCTACTAAACCAGTGGATATAATAAGCCTATTTAGTACATCTTGCGCCAATTGCTGGCCAAGTGTGCTTCCTGGGTAGTAAAAGGTCTCTATTCCATTAGCCCTAACTTGAAACTCAAAGCCAAGTACATTATAATGAATGCTGACAAAAACTGCTACGCTTTTATTTGATGTATCAATGCCCTGGGAGTTTAATTGTCTTATATAATCTAAATAAGCCGTATTAGCTATGCTCGTTCTAACGCTTAGTGGAGTATCATAATCTCCTGGTGATGTGAGCAAGGTTTCAAATCCTAAACGCTCTGCATCTTGGACTGTAAACGCCGCCGTCGGCTTATTAAACTGGTACTCTTGAATTACTGTACCATCTGGAAGTGGCGGGGTTCTTTTTTGTGGTGTTGTAACCCCATGGCCCCCATCAACAATTAAAAGTGGCACAAATCCTAATATACCATAAAAGTCTATCATATAATTCCCTCACTTTATACATATATTTCTACTCTTATATAGTATATGTACTAAGGGATATATTGTTATACTATTTCCTTATCAACCTTTAATATGTGGTTTTGTAACCAGTCGAGTACAAATGTTAGCATCTCCAAAAGATAATCTGTTTGGTTATCATCTAGTGATGTAATATTAACACTGCTTACCTTTTCAATAAAGGTTTCATGCATTGCCTTGTGGGCGAAAAACTTAGGGTATCTAGTCTCTAACATGTATGCCTCTTCTTCCGCAAAATGAAAAACTGTATAATCTTTTAGCTCCTGAAGCACTTCTACAATCTTATCAAACTTATCTATGTCATTGCTAATCTTTACCAGCTCGTAGATTTCTCCTGCAAGTTCAAATAGTTTTTTATGTTGCTCATCAACTGACTTTAGCCCTATTTCATATTCATCTTTCCAAAGTATCATCATCATTCCTCCTATAATATTATCTATTTTAATTGATT
>CAYUEJ010000292.1:0-2679 GCA_964442565.1 uncultured Candidatus Epulonipiscium sp. | reverse complement strand
ATTAGTATTATCAGCCGTTATGGTGCTAGGTGCAATACCAGTTTTTGCTGAGGAAAAAGGACAAGCTGATGTAGGTAAAAAGGTTATAACATATTTACCTTGTTGGGGAAGTAAGCCGTGGAAAGTTGAAGATATTAAGGGTGATAAACTTACACATGCATATTTATCCTTTGCAAGAATTAACAATGATTTTGAGATTTCAGATACAGAAATGCGTATTCATACTGTAGGCGGGGAATATGCAATGCCTGATATAGTATCAGAGAAAATGATTATCGATGAAACTTGGGGCAAGGTATCACAGCTCCAAAAGAAATATCCAGATCTTAAATTTATTGTTGCTGTAGGTGGATGGGAAGCAGAAGGATTTTCAGATATGGCAGCAAATGCAGCAAATAGGGAAATTTTTGTAGATAGTGTAGTTAAATACGTTAAGGAGCATAACCTAGATGGTATTGACCTAGATTGGGAGTACCCTGTAAATGGTGCATGGGGTGTTATAAAATCTAGACCTGAAGATAAGGAAAATTTTACAGCACTTATTGAATTATTACGCGAAAAATTAGGTAATGATAAAGAGATTTCATTTTGTGCTAACGTAAGTAATTGGTTTTTTGATGCAGTAGAGCTTGATAAATTAGTTCCAATAGTTGATAGTGTAAATCTTATGACATATGATATGCGTGGGAACTGGGAAGAATCTGCCTTCCACTCAGCAGCCTTATATCGTAATCCGGATGAACCACAGGATTGGGGATTATCAGTAGCTGAAACTGTAGATAGGTTCTTAGCACACGTTCCAGCGGACAAGCTTGTAGTTGGTGTTCCAACCTATGGCAAAGAATTTAGAAATGTTGAAGCAGGTCCGAATGGTGATGGTTTATTCCAGCCATTTACGAAAGATGAAGAAGGTAATATTGTAAAAGATAAAGGTTCCTGGGTATCAAGCATTCCTTACCAAAAGATCAAGAACTACTTCGCGGATAAAAATGGATTTACACGCCACTGGGATGATGTTGCAAAAGCCCCATACCTATATGATGGCCAAACATTTATCTCTTATGATGATGCTCAGTCAATTGCAGCTAAGGCAGAATATATTAAAGAAAAGGATTTAGCTGGAATTATGTACTGGGAATATGTAAACGATATAGATGGTGAGTTGCTTACAGTAATGAGTGACATACTTAGGTAATAAGTTTATAGATAAATTAATATATAATTGATATTATGGTCGTTGCATTCTTTTTAACACTTTGCAAGTTAAGGTGTATATTAAAAGGAATGCAACGATTATTTTATATAATTAGGACTTACCTGCCACTCTTTTATATGGAAAGAAACTTGCTAGGTGAATATAAAGAAGATATAATATAATTAATATTAGAACAAAAGGAGAGTATAATGCAAAATTACTTGCAGTCTAGCTTTATAAACGAAAAGAAGATTAGAATAGGTGAGATACCGGCCCTGCTATTTAAGCCAAATAAGATACAGGGTAGAATACCAACGATTATCTTTTACCATGGTTGGAGTTCCAGCAAGGATAGTCAGAAAATGAGAGCTTTTATATTGGCAAACCTAGGATATCAAGTGATAGTTCCAGATGCTATTTATCACGGGGAAAGAAATGCCTTAGAAGTTTACGATGGGGCAAATGCTGCGAAATATTTTTGGGATATTGTTTTTAAGAATATGGAGGAGTTTGGCCTAATATTAGATGAGATGGTGCAAAATTACGATGCAGACCTAGATAGGATAGCTGTTATGGGTCATTCTATGGGTGGAATTACTGCTGGGGGCATTTTTACCCATAATAATAAAATAAATACACTAGTTGTACTAAATGGGTCTTGCAGTTGGGAAGATTCTAATGATGAGTTTAAGCAAAATTTAGGACTTGATATCAAGGCGCTGGAACTAGAAGAAAAGGTGAGGAGTTTGGATCCAATCAATAACTTGGACTTACTAGTAAACAGACCAATTATTTTATTACATGGTGAACATGATACAATCGTTCCGGTATCCAGTCAGAAGCTATTTTATGAAAGATTGAAAAAGCTTGATGAGGGCGTGGGGAAGTTAAAGATGATCACATATCAGAACCTAAATCATTTTGTAACGACAGAAATGATGGAAGAAAGTGCTATTTGGCTAGGTGAGCATCTAACATGATAAAACAACATGATAAAAAACCCCTTAATATATTGTTCCTTGCTAAAACAGGAATTGGCTCAGCCATAGCTATATTAATAGCTAACAAGCTAGGACTTGCTTATAGCGCATCGGCCGGGATTATAACATTACTTACAATACAAAACACTAAAAAAGAGACTATAGCTATTGCCCTTAGAAGAATCCTGGCTTTTGTAATAGCAGTAATTATTGCCTATGTAGTTTTTTCTAGCATAGGTTATACGAGCCTTGCCTTTGGCGCCTTTGTATTTATATTTGTTGCAGCATGCAACATGCTTGGATTAGAAGATGGGATTTCAATGAACGCCGTATTAACAACACATTTTTTAATTGAACAAAGGATGGATATTGGGTTTTTATTTAATGAAATATCAATACTGCTTATTGGAATGAGTATAGGGGTTATCATTAACTTAATTATGCCAAGAAATACATCAGAGATAATAAGAGAGCAAAAAGAACTTGAAGAACACATGAGAAATG
>CAYUEJ010000291.1:0-2704 GCA_964442565.1 uncultured Candidatus Epulonipiscium sp. | reverse complement strand
TAACTAAATTTAAAAGACAGCATTTTAACTCTTCCTCAATATCACACCGTATAGTGGATTTGCAGATTCTTCTATTGATGTATATGGGGCATTTAGTTGATAAGATTTGTAGACCTTTTCATCTGGCTCACCTTTTTTATAGATAAGCTCTGCATTATTCTCAAGTGCTGATCTATCTCCGATTAATACATTTCTTAGCTTCCCCCTTTCCCGATCATACTTATGAACCACTGTAGGCTCATCAAAATGAAATTTATGGGTCCACTCTGATGGGCCAAGGAAATATTTATCCTTATAAGGATTATCAGCTTTGAACTTTAAATCATGTGATTGGTATGGCGCCCCTGCCCTTGAATAAGCCATATTAATATCCATTACACCAGTAGCAGTATTAGCACCAAATACCAAACTTCTCACAGGTGGCATATCACTCCCTACAGTTAGTCCAAAGTTCCCCCTTGTATCATCATCTCCACCTTCATAACTATCAATAGCTCCCACATAAGCCCAAGAAAACAATGCATTATTATAAGGCCTAACATCTATAGACGGATCTCCTTGTACCACTAGATTGAAGGATTTTAAATCAATGTTCATAAAGTATTTAATCGGTAACCATTCACCATAATACAAACCATCAATACCCCTAAAATCCCTGTACCATGAGTATCTTGCAGACTCACCATGTCTCTCTTCTTCAAAACCATCTTTTTCGCTATTAAGTTTATCCCCAATAGTAAACTCCACATAATTTAGTGCAAGTTTATCCTCACCATCCTCCTCATCCCCAGTCACTACAGGCCTTTCAATCATTAGGTAAAACTCAATATCATTACCAGTAGATTGACCCTCATCATCCAAAGAAAAAGGCCTAGTACTTACTATAGCTTTATTAGTTACATCTCCAACACTAGAAGGATACTCCAATTTCCAGTGTGAAGAAGAATCACCCAAAGTAATTGTAGTAGATATAACTTTTACAAGCTCCTTAATAGTAGTTACCCCTTCAATCCATCTTAGTTCTAATCCCATTACATGCCCTCCGTTTCCCGATATCTTTTACAATTTATATATCCATCTAAGTTTTTACAATAACCCAAATCACCACAAAAATACTGATACCCACATAATTGATTATCAGTATTGCACATTATAACTTCCATTTCCCCTTGCTGCTGAAAATGGCCATTGCTACACTCTAACTTATTCTTCAAATATAAAACCTCCCTTTATATTCGGCAGGAACCTATGTTCAAATTGCTTGACCCATATGGAACATTTTCTTTTATAGGCAGAAATTCTCCATCTTTTATGTTCCCGACATATATTGTTTTTTCACCACTAATTTGACTCGCATTAATAATAACTGTGGCCGCATTTACATCCTGATTACCTTCCTGTCTATAGATTTCAATGGTTACATCCTCTGTTATACTCCCGCTATTATAATTAGTAATATAAATATTAGGCGTATATTCTTCCATCCCTAAAATCGAAACTATTTCAGGTTCACCATGCCTTCCATTTACCCCATGGCTTGTATAATCATAATTTAGCCATGCCTTATTTTCCTCATCTATAACCAATTCTTTCTTACCATAATAAATATGTTTCTCTGGATCACATGCAAAGTAACAATGTAGGTCTAAATCAGCACTGCTATTGTCTTCCCATCTCATAACCACAAGCCAATCATAAGGATTGTCAATGGGCGGTATAGGAGGCTCGGGCTCTGGGTCTGGCTCTATTGTATTCATTGATAAGTCTATATACTCAACATCAAACCAAACTAGACGACTATTCCCGCTATCATTATGAAATATGATATCGATAGGCTTACCCGCTGGAACATAATAAAATACATTCATGGCCTTGGATTCGCCTATCTCTTCCCTACTTCTTCAAATAGTACAGTCCCATCTACTTCTAAATCCCAACTGTCCTGGTACTTCCAACCCGATTGAGAATAAGTAACCCCTGTTAGCAGCACATCCTCTTCAAAAACTGTAGTAAACTTAAAGGGTGCCACCACAGCCGGGATATGATTAGATATAGAGTGTATCCTTTGCGCTCCCTTATCTTTCAAGAGATCTAATATCTGTTTTAACAGGTCGATAATTATTTCAAATTGCTCTTTCAGATAATCTTCTAAATCTCCTAAGTCAATGTCATCTATATTTATTTCAAGCTTATCACCTAATATTGCTAGCAGTTCATCCCAGTTAATAATGTAACTTGGTAAGCTCATTTTTTCACCTTCTCATAATAAAATTCCACATATCCAAACCCTTTTTCAGGGTCTATCGTTAGCCTTTGGCTACCGAAGGGTATGGGGCCCACTTCTGGTAATTCCCACTCATCATCACATATGTCCGGATTAATTATAGGTGGCTCTGGATAGAGTACGCTCTCGTACCCTGCAAATTCCTTTGGATGGAATATGTGCTCACCATCTCCCACTTGTAATCTTTCAGTATCCAAAACTTCATAATCTTTTAGGACCTCAGATACATCAAGATGTTTAATTATTACATATCCCATCACTCCACCTACTTCTCTTCTAGATATTCTAAGTCATACCATATGTGTTTTTGTCTATCATTTTCATTGAAATGTGTTATTTTTATCTTCATACCTGCTGGAACTGGAAAAAACTTATTAAAGTGCTTATGTTGTAAGGCATCTTTGAAAGATACCTCTGAAA
>CAYUEJ010000290.1:0-2710 GCA_964442565.1 uncultured Candidatus Epulonipiscium sp. | reverse complement strand
AAGTTGAAGGGGGTTTGGCTACAGGAGACTTTCGTAAGACAGTACCCTAAGGGGACTTTAGCCTCCCAAACAATAGGGTTTTTTAATAAGAACAAAGAGGGGCAGTATGGAATAGAGCAGCAGTACAATGATATAATGACAGGATTTACAGGAAGGGTATTTCCAAAATTACAAGAAGGCAACATAGTAACTTCTGAAAGTGTATCTGCAGTATCAGGCCATACTTTAGCTATTACAATTGATGAGGTTATTCAGCAGTATATGGAAGAAGCTCTTCAAAAATCAGCCATCGAATTTAAATCTAAAAATGCATCTGTTATAGCAATGAATCCAAATACGGGTGAAATCTTAGCTATGGGTAGCTATCCTACCTATAATCCCAATACATACAATGATATTTCTGAATATGTAGGTGAAGAAATTTGGAATTCTTTTGATGATGCCCAGAAAAATGAAAAGCTAAATGAAGTATGGAAGAACTATAATCTGCATATGACATATGAGCCAGGATCTACATTTAAACCAATTGTTGTTGCTGCTGCACTTGAAGAAGGGGTTATTGGGATTGAAGAGGCTTTTTATTGCCCAGGATTTAAGGAGATTGCAGGTGAGCGTATTCACTGTGCAAAAAGAAGTGGACACGGCAATATTAATTTAGAAGAGGCAATAGCATCATCTTGTAATATTGCCATGATGGAAATAGCTGCAAAACTAGGTAAAGAAAAGTTTATTAAATATCAAAAAGAGTTTGGTTTAGGGGAGATAACAGGTATAGACTTGCCAGGAGAAGAGGCAGGAATTTTGCATAGGTTAGACGAAATGGGACCTACAGAACTAGCAACATCTTCATTTGGCCAAGGATTTAATATGACCCCTTTACAGTTAATAAGTTCTTTTTCAGCTACAATAAATGGCGGAAAACTTATGAGACCATATATCCTATCCCAAATATTGGATGAGGATGGGAATATATTAGAAGAAAAAAAGCCTTTCTTAAGACGAAAAGTTATCTCTAAAGAAGTATCGGACACTGTTAGATTGCAGTCAGAAAGTGTTGTAACTAGTGGTACAGGTAAATCAGCGGCAATTGCTGGCTATAGAATAGGTGGTAAGACGGGGACGGCACAGAAGTTGCCAAGATCAGCAAAAACCTATATTTACTCTTTCATAGGATACGCACCAGTAGAAAATCCACAAATTGTTGTTTTGGTAATATATGATGAAACAGAAAGTGATGGGACAGGATTAGGGGCAAGGGTATTTAAAGAAATGATGGAAAAAACACTGCCCTATATGGGGATTCAACCTATCGATGCAATACCAGGAGCGTATGATGAAACGGTAGATTTACCAGACTTTACAGGTAAAGATGTTTACGAGGCAACACAAACTTTAAAACAATTAAACTTGGATTATGACCCTATGGGGGTTGGCCAAAAAATTAAAGATCAGTATCCGAAACCAGGTGTAAAAATTCCAACAGGCTCAACAATCAAGTTATATTTCACATCCGATGAAGCAGAAAATTGCGTGGTTATACCAGATTTAATAGGCTTAACATTAGAAGAAGCAAAAGCCAGAGCAATTGAAAGTGGATTTCCAGTAGAGGCAGAAGGAGAAGGTGAAATGATTTATGAGCAGATTCCTAAGGCTAATATGAAAGTTGAAAAAGGAAGCACTATAAAATTAATTTTAACAGAGCAGATGCCGGAAGAACCAGATGAGGATTCAAATGAAGAAGTAAATGAAGAAATAATAGAATAAAGCTTTCCCCTTTAAAATACAATGAGTTATAGGCAAATTTTAAAGGGGGATTTTTTGTGAAAAGTACAAGAAGAATGATACAGAAAAGGATACTAGTATTCATTGCTGGTTTTCTTGTTTTATCAGTGATGCTTATAGTGAGGCTAGGATATATTAAAATTGTGGATGGGACATGGCTTCAAGAGGGGGCGGAAATACTCCATACAAGGGATAGACTAATTTCGCCTATAAGAGGTACTATATATGATAGAAATCAAGTAGCCCTTGCTAAAAGTGCTTCAGTAGCTACAATTGGAGTTGTAAATACTCAGGTTAAAGAGCCTGAAAAAGTTGCCAGGGTCCTAGCAGAAAAATTAGAACTTGATTATGAGTGGGTATATAAAAAAGTTACACATAAAGTGGCCCTTGAACGAATTAAATCCAAGGTTAGCAAAGAGATAGCAGATGAGATTAGGGAGATGAACTTAGCTGGTGTAAAGGTAGACGAGGATACTAAAAGATACTACCCATATAAAAACCTATTATCTCATGTTATCGGGTTTGTAGGTAAAGACAATCAGGGAATTATTGGGCTTGAAGTAAAATATGAAAAATATTTAAAAGGAAGTCAAGGAAAATTATTAATGGAAACAGATGGCCATGGTAAAAGAAGGGATGCCCTTGCAGAAAGAAGGATAAAACCTATCCCAGGTTATCATCTAGTAACGACTTTAGATGTAAATATACAAGAATATGTGGAGCAGGCACTAGAAAAGATTGTAGAATTAAAGGGGGCTAAAAGGGGGGCAATTATTTTAATGAATCCCCAAACAGGGGCTATATATGCCATGGCAAATAAGCCTGATTTTGACCTAAATCAGCCCTTTACAATTAATAATGAGGAGCTTCATGCAGCATGGGATAGCTACTCGGCTAAAGAGCAACATGAAATGTTAAATCAAATGTG
>CAYUEJ010000289.1:0-2718 GCA_964442565.1 uncultured Candidatus Epulonipiscium sp. | reverse complement strand
CGTATTGCAAGCGAGACAAATAAGTGGCATAATCTATCAAAAATGCCTAAAAGCCTTGCTAAGCGCCACGAACTAGGAGACCTTCATTATCATGACCTAGATAGTTACAATCTTACTACAAACTGTTTACATATTGATACTGGCGATTTGCTCAAACGTGGCTTCAATACAGGTTATGGAACAATCAAACCCCCTAAACGTATTGAAACTGCTGCCGAGCTGTCTTGTATTTTGTTACAAGCATCCCAAAATGATATGTTTGGTGGACAATCTCATGTAAATTTTGATAATGATTTAGCCCCCTATGTAGAACTTACACGCTATGAGATTATTGACGAATTCGCGGCACTCCTTCAAACAATGCCTAAAGAAGAATTTGATAATTTCGTTAATCAAAAACTAAATAAAAGAGTCCACCAAGCAATGCAAGGTATTGTATATAACCTAAATACAATGCACAGCAGAGCTGGCTCACAGGTTCCTTTTAGTAGTATCAACCTAGGAGTTCCACTAAACGATGATGCAGCACTTCTTTGTCAGGCTTTCCTACTAGAATACGAAAAAGGATTAGGCCTTGGTGAACAGCCTATATTCCCCAATATTATATTTAGGGTTAAAGATGGTGTTAATAGGGAAAAAGACGATCCTTATTTTTATCTATATGAATTAGCATGTAGAGTTGCAGCTAAGCGTATGAACCCAACATTTATGAACATAGATGCTGATTTTAATAAAAAATACTATGACCAAGGTATTCTTCCTGCTACCATGGGCTGTAGGACATATATCTGCTCCAACATAAATGGACCTGAAGGTCCTGCTAAACGTGGTAATATTGCACCAACTACTATTAATCTGCCACGCCTTGGTATCCTAGCGAAAGGAAATATTGATAAGTTCTTTACACTTTTAGATTCCAGGTTGCAAATTGCTAAAGATTCACTCATGCACAGGTATGGAGTATTAAGCAATCTAAAGATTAAAGACCTTCCATTTGTAGCAGGCGAAAATTTATTATTAGGTTCTGAGAACCTATCTCCTAATGATAACATTGAGCCTATTCTTAAAAACGGAAGTTGGTCTATTGGATTCATAGGTCTTGCAGAAACCTTAACAGCATTACTTGGGTCACATCACGGGGAAACTCCTGAGGCCCGTGAGCTAGGATATAATATTGTACAGCATATGAGGGATTTCACAGATAATGCGACTAAAGAAACACAGCTTAACTGGAGCTGCTATGCTACCCCTGCTGAAGGTCTAAGTGGAAGATTTATAGCACAGGATCAAAAAAGGTTTGGAAATATTCCCGGCGTAACTGATAAAGATTATTATACAAATAGCTACCATATTCCTGTGGGCCACCTTGTATCTATTAAGGATAAGATTCAAATAGAGGCACCTTTCCACTCTATGTGTAATGCTGGGCATATTAGTTATATTGAGATAGATGGTTACCCTACTGGTGAAACTATCCACTCTATATTAGATTATGCTTACAAAAACTCTAATATTAGCTATATGGGTATTAATTTCCATCTGAGATACTGTAAAGCATGTGGCCACCGTATTCAAGAAAATTCCAATGCCTGCCCTCAATGTTCTAGCACAGACATTCAAGGAATCAGCAGGGTTACGGGTTACCTAAGTTTAGATGAAAGATTTGGTGGTGGAAAATCTGCTGAACGCCATGATAGAATTGCCCACAATGGACAAAATACTGCTGTTTATAGAAACAATCTATCATGAGTATCAGTAGGTTGCAGGTTGCAGGTTTCTTAGATAATTCTAATGTAAACGGCTCTGGACTTAGGAGCGTTGTATTCTTATCCGGATGCCATCATAACTGCCCAGGTTGCCATAATAATGATATGCAAGATTTAGACTATGGCGAAAGTATAGCCCTTAGTGAAATCATAACACGTATTGAAAATAATATGCCTATTATAAAAGGTGTTACTATCTCAGGTGGGGAGCCATTTATGCAATCTAATAATCTCCTACCACTACTCAAAGAGATAAGGGAACTTTCACTTAATTGCTGGGTTTATACTGGTTACACATATGAGCAGCTATCAAGTAGGGGGGATTTTAAAAAATTACTACCCTGGATTGATGTACTAGTTGAAGGCCCATTTATGCAAGAACTACTAACAACAGATACTCCATACATTGGTTCTTCAAATCAAAGGATTATAAAACTTAATAATGGGTTAGTAGAAGAGCAAATTTATTTCAATTAGCCTCATATTTTATTTAATATACCGTAGTAAGGTGCTTTTCAACCAAAAGTTGAGGGCGCCTTATTATTTCTTCCACTGGAATACTATTATTCCTCCAATCATAAAAGCTACACCTATTAATTTTGACCATTCAAAACCAGATCCCTCCGTCCCAAACCATCCCATTAATTCTATAAGATAAGCCACTATCATTTGGGCTATTAATATTAACATAATCGCATATGCTGGGCCTAGGTTACTTATCCCCTTAATTACGGAATATGTTATACCTGCCCCCATAACTCCACCTAATAGATAAAGTTTGTTTACTTCTTTTAAACCTGATAAATCACCATCCCTTGTAATCCAAAGGGAAATAATACAAACTATAAAAGCTGTTCCTTGAACAATTGCACTAGTTAACCATAGGCCCGCCTTCTCTGTTACACGAGTATTAAATACTCCTTGTATACTCATTAAGGCCCCTGATATCAAT
>CAYUEJ010000288.1:0-2734 GCA_964442565.1 uncultured Candidatus Epulonipiscium sp. | reverse complement strand
GTTTTAAAGATGATGCAAAAGAAGTAAATACGGGATATGAATGTGGACTAATGTTTGAAAGATTTAACGATGTTAAAGAAGGTGACATTGTCGAAGCATTTATAATGGAAGAGATTCCTAGATAGGTAAGGTGAATTAAATGGCAAGTCAAAGAATGATTCGTATTAACGAAGAAATCAGAAGAGAAATATCAGAAACAATTAAAATGGGAATTAAAGACCCACGGCTACAAGATGTTCTGGTTTCAGTTGTTGAAGTAGATACTACTAATGACCTTAAAATTGCAAAGGTATATATCAGTGTCCTTGCAGATGATGATAAAAAGCAAGAGGTTATGTTAGGATTAAAAGCAGCAGGTGGATATATAAGAAGAGAATTAGCACGCAAGATTAACCTAAGAAATACACCTGAATTAATATTTGAGCTTGATAACTCAATGGAATATAGTGCTAAAATGTTTAAGAAAATAGATGAAGTTATTAAAGAGAGTGAGAAATAGAATGGATTTATTACAGGATTTAATAAAACACATTCAAGATGCCTCATATATTTTAGTTGCAGGACATGTAAGCCCGGATGGAGATGCCATTGGGGCTTGCACTGCAATGGGGCTCATTTTACAACAAATGGGAAAAGAATACACTGTTTTACTTGAGAAGATAGATGAGAAATATGACTATTTATTAGAACATATTAAAGTTACTACAGAAGCTCCAGAAAAAGATTGTGATTTATTTATAGCACTTGACTGCGCAGATATAGATAGGCTAGGGGATTTTAGGCTTGCCCATGATAACGCAAAACTTACCTGGAATATAGATCATCATATCAGCAATACTAACTATAGTCGCTATAATCATGTTGACTCCAAGGCATCATCGGCAAGTGAAATTGTATTTAATATTTATAAAGAATCCGGTATTAGTTTAAACCCAGAGATTGCGCAGGCAATATATACTGGGATTGTCTATGATACGGCAGCATTTAAGCACAGTAATACAAGCCCTAAAACCCTATCAGTATCTTCAGAGTTGTTGAATCAAGCTTTTGATTTTTCAAGTATTATACAAAGGATGTTTTATTCACACTCCTTACTATCAGTTCAACTACAAGGGGCAGCCATAAGGAATATGGAAAGTTATTTTGATAATTCACTTATGGTATCAAGCTTATCTCTAGAAGAGATTAGTCAGTATACTGAAGAAGGCAAGGGAACAGGTGGAATTGTAAATGTACTAAAGAATATTAAGGATAGCAAGGTAGCTCTTTTCCTATATGAAAAATCAGAGGGAGAAATAAAAATAAGTATGAGATCAGAAGATCCATACGATGTTTGTGAGATAGCTAAAAAATTTGGTGGTGGTGGGCATAAGAAGGCCGCAGGTGCTACAATTAATTCAACTATCGAAGAAGCTAAAGAGCAAATCATCCCTTTACTAATGGAATTTTTTAAGTAAGGAGCGATTATATTGAACGGTATTATTAATATTTATAAGGAACTTGGCTATACCTCTCATGATGTGGTAGCTAAAGCAAGAGGAATACTCAAGATGAAGAGAATTGGGCACACAGGAACCTTAGACCCACAAGCTGAGGGTGTGCTCCCAATATGTGTTGGAGTAGCTACCAAGGCATCAGACCTTCTAACCAATAAGGATAAAAGATATGTTGCTACAGTTGCTCTAGGTGTTACAACTACAACGGAAGATGCAACGGGTGAAATATTAGAAGAAAGACCAGTAAATGTTACTAAAGAGCAAATTCAAAAAGTTGTTGATTCATTTATCGGTAAATACATGCAAACACCACCAATGTATTCAGCCCTTAAAGTAAACGGTAAAAAATTATATGAGCTAGCAAGGGAAGGCGTAGTTGTTGAGCGTAAATCTAGGGAAATAAAGATTTATGAGTGTAATATAACAGAATGGTTATCCGCCAGTGAATTTGTAATAGATGTAAAATGTTCTAAAGGCACTTATATTCGCACATTATGCAAGGATATAGGTGATGCACTAGGCACTGGTGCTCATATGAAAGCCTTGCTTAGAACCCAGGTGGGTGAGTTTAACCTTTCAAACAGTATTACATTATCAGAACTTGAGAAATTAAAAGAGGAAGATAATCTTAGTTCATGTTTAATAAAGACTGATAAACTCTTTCAAGATTTACCTGCCTTACATGTGAAATCTAATGCTAACAAGTATCTATATAATGGTAATCAGCTTAAGGAAAGCCAGATTATAGAAAAAGTAGACATAGAACTTCACGAAAGGGTTAGAATATATGATTTTGAAAAACTATTTATAGGTATTTATAAAATCAAGCAAATAGAATCCAATATTTATTTTACCCCAGAAAAGATATTCTTATCCCGTGGTATATAATAGGATTATTATAGGGAGTCGCAATATGAGACATATATATGCTATTGATAATATAAAAGTATTAGAAGAGAGTGTAGTTATATTAGGTAATTTTGATGGAATACATATAGGACATCAAGAGCTTTTTGAGCTTGCACAAAAAGTGGGAAAAGAAAAAAACATGAAAACAGTATTGCTTTCTTTTTCTCCGCACCCTACCTGGATTTTAGGAAATAGTCCTAAATCTTTATTGATGACAAGAGAAGAAAAGAAAAAACGAATCGAAAATAAAGGAATAGATATTTATATTGAATATCCATTTTCTGTAGAGTTTGCAAATATGGGTGCTGAATTATTTGTAACAGAAATAC
>CAYUEJ010000287.1:991-2734 GCA_964442565.1 uncultured Candidatus Epulonipiscium sp. | reverse complement strand
ACAGAAGATGGTATCTCAGGCCCGCCAGTACTTCAAATCAGCAGGATAGTAAGTGAGCAGGGTCTGAAGAATAGGACATGTGGTATTGAGCTAGATTTGTTTCCTGATTATACTTTAGATGAATTAGAAGTAATGATTCAGATGAAAATGGCCTATCAACCACAAAGGGCGATAGAAGAGTTTTTAATAGGTTTTATTAATAAAAAACTAATAGCAGAAATCCTAAAAGGGGCAAAGCTAGGCAATAAGAGAAAACTTTGCAGCTCACTATCAGCTAAAGAAGTAAGCAGTCTTGCTAATGTTTTAAAATCATGGAAATTCACTGCCACAGGTACGCGCTCATGGGTGAGTGCCCAGGTTATGGCAGGTGGGGTTAGCACCAATGATATATGTCCAAAGACCTTTGAGTCTAGAAAGGTTGCTGGATTATATATAGTAGGGGAGCTAATAGACATAGATGGCGATTGTGGTGGCTATAACTTGCAGTGGGCATGGTCATCAGCATATGTTGCAGCTACTAATGCAGCTAATGGCATAATTAAATATTAGATATAGGAGGGATTGTAGATGTATAAAGCGGATTACCATACACACACGGAGTTTTCATTAGATAGTAAGGCGCCTATGGAAGACCAGGTAAAGAAGGCTATTTCACTAGGATTTGATGAAATGGTTATTACAGATCATCATGAATCTGATACTAGCGCCAAAAAGTATTCATTACAAACAGATATAAGTGCTTACATAAATCACTTTAACTTGGTAAAAGAAAAATATAAAAACCAAATTAATTTAAAGCTAGGTGCAGAAATAGGATATGTGCCAGAGGGAAGGGATATTCTAGATAAGTTTATCAAAGATAATCCTTTTGAATTTATAATTTGTTCAATACATTCATTAGAGGGAGAAGATCTATATTTTGGTGATTTCTTTAAAGCTAAACCTAAGAAACAGGCTTTTGCAGAGTACTTTATTGCTGTTAAGGAATGTATTTTGGACTTTAACAATTACGATGTTTTTGGCCATTTAGATTTTATATGTAGGTATGGGAATTATTCAAACTATAATCTTGATTATTTAGAGTATAAAGATATGATAGATGATATTTTGCAATTACTAGTTGGGCAATCTAAAGGAATTGAGATTAACACATCTGGCCTTAGGTATGGTGTTGGGCATATGCATCCTAGATTAGATATAATAAAAAAATATAAAGAACTAGGTGGAGAGATTATCACAATAGGTTCGGACTCGCATACCCCAAGGGATATAGGTGCGGACTACGATAATGCAGCAAACTTACTAAGAGAAGCAGGCTTTGAATATTACACTACCTTTACTAATAGAAAACCAGAATTTAGAAAACTATAAAGGCCAATATAAGAATATAAAGATATAAATAGCAAATACTAAATATATCTTATATAAAGGAGCCTGATATTATGTCAAGTAGGAAAGAAGTACAAAATCATAATATGTTTTCGGATATAGAAACCAATAAAGAATTAAACCATAAGCAAGAAGTAGAGGAGGCATACGCCGATAAAGAAAAAATGATGATACCAAGATTTGAGAATCAAGTAGCTAGAGACTCGGCTTGGAGCCAAAGGACAGATACAAGGTAGCTAAACTTAGAAAGTCGTACATATTTAAGTGCGACTTTCAATATAAAAATGAGGTGCAATATGAGAAACGATGTAGAAAAGATTTTAATATCGGAAGAAGAATTAAAGGGTAAAAATG
>CAYUEJ010000287.1:0-981 GCA_964442565.1 uncultured Candidatus Epulonipiscium sp. | reverse complement strand
ATTAGTTGTAGGTATATTAAAGGGCTCAAGTATTTTTATGAGTGACTTAATAAGGGAAATAGATTTACCACTACAGATTGATTATATGGTTGTTTCTAGCTATGGAACATCTACAGAATCATCAGGGGTTGTTCGTATTGTAAAAGACCTACAACATAGCATTGAGGGGAAGCATATTTTAATAGTAGAAGATATTGTGGATACAGGCCTAACCCTTGCTTACATATGTGAAATATTAAAAGGTCGTCGCCCAGAATCAGTAAGCATATGTACACTGTTAGATAAGCCCATAAGACGTAAGAAACAATTCCCTATAGAGTATATAGGATTTGAAGTTCCAGATGAGTTTATAGTAGGATATGGTATAGACTACGCAGAAAACTATAGAAACCTACCATTCGTAGGGGCATTAAAACGCAGCGTATACGAATAAATAAAAAATATCTTCCATATTTAACACACAACCTAGGCTATTAAAGTGTTAAATATGGAAGATTAACTTACGCAAGAACTATCTTGATTCTATGAATAGATATCTTGAACATCAACGATACGATCTAGGTTGAAATATAATACTTTTCCTGATTTTGGACAAATTGCTTTAAGAACACAGTCGCATACTTCAGCAATGACAACACATAAAGTTTGGCAACCAACACGGATTAAAACTTTACGGTTTACAAATTGGCAAAGGCCATCCTTAAGTGTAGCCCCAGCTACTCCACCTGTGCAGCAACCAGGAATTACTGATTTTGCATTACATCTGCATCCATGACATCCACAGCCACCGCAATTACAATTATTATCACATCTGCAACTACGGGTTCGATCAAAATCCACATCTATAACTTCATGTCTGCGATTACCATCACAACAATTTGATCTTGCGCCCCTATCACGGTCCCTATCATGGTCCCTATCCTGTATAGGACGTGCAAAAAATCTATCACCACTACAATTACAGCTCATAAAAAATCCTCC
>CAYUEJ010000286.1:0-2737 GCA_964442565.1 uncultured Candidatus Epulonipiscium sp. | reverse complement strand
AAAACTGCCCAGGGGTACTTAATATTAACTTAGTTAGATGATATAATTAAATTATATCAGGTATGATTGACGGAGAGGATATTTAATATGAATCCTTAATAAGTCTTGATCAATAGGGGTAAATTTGTATTTTCATCCTATATATTGATAAAAGGGATGTGAAAAAAATGAAGAATCATGTATTTGGTATTACCGGGTCGATTGTTCCCTACTATAAGGATTTGAATGCTTATACAGGCAGTGGATTTCTAGGAAATCAACTAAGTCAATTTCCAGAGATGAGGAAAGTCAGCTTCCAGAGATGGAGAATGTAAATACCCAGAAGTCGCAAAAGTCAATCTCTAGAAAGGGAGAAAGTAAACTTCCAATAACAGTAGATTACAGCAGTAGATTAGATCAGGAGATTAAAGCAGTAGATTACGCACAAGACAAAGAGGCTGGAGCGTATAAATCGCCAAGTGGGTTGCACTCCAGAAAACTCAGAAACTATTCAGATAACTTATAGTAAAGATAGATAGCGAGTGTTAAGCAACTCGCTTTTAGTTTAAAGAGATGTGTCAGAATATTTGGATATTTGTGGTTTAGGAAGGATAAATATTAGTTTGGGATTTATAGTGAATAAAGCTGCTAGGCATGAATTTTGATTGAAGAATAGCTTGTTTTTTGTTATGATTGAAGTGGAAAATAATTTAGCAAACAACTACAAAATCATAAATAAAATGGTAGGTGGTTATAATTAAAAATATTAAATTTTTACTAAGAATGGTAAAATCCTATTTAGATGGAGAAATAGATATAATAGAATTTGGTTTAGACTTCCCATATGAAGTAGAGAATAGATATCAAAAGCTTAATAAAGAAGACCAATTTATTGCAGAATTGATATGGGATGACTTAGTTGAAGATGGTGCATATTTATAGAAGAATTTATAGATATAGCTGATACAAGCATAGATGGACTGTAGTAATCTTTGCCATTTTGGGATTAATAGGTACATTTGTTCCTTATATCAAGAACTATTGTGAAGCATGCCTCATCTATACGTTTGATAATATACCTGTAATGTTTTAAAAACATAACATGGAAGGGTATAATATATCAATGTATGGGTATAATTAGAGTTTTAAGAGAATCAAAGGGATTCATACAAGAACAAATTGCAGAAAAGATGGATTGCACTAGACAAAAGTATGCTAGGATTGAAAAAGGTTTAATAGATATTTCGTATGCGAGTATTACTGCAATTTCAAATATATTAGGAATTACAACTGAGGGAATAACGTCTGCTGTAAATAATACTAAAGAAGAAGAGCCTATGTTTAGAAAGGGCGATGATATTACTTCTGAAGATACATTTGAGTAGATTAATGAAATGATTAATATATTTTATGCTCATCGGACTCTATATAATAGCGTAAGGCAGGTAGAGATTGAAGCGAATTATTTTGCAGTGTGTTTACTGATGCCAATAGAGAAAGTCCAACAATTTATTCGATTTGAGTTAGAGGATAGGGCTGCTAATAGATGGAGCGGATTAGATATTGCTAAGATACAAACGGAGGAAAATATATATTTTGTATAAACTTGGATTGGAAATAAAGACCCTTGAATTATTGTCATACAAATCAAGGAAAGAATTTGAGGAGGCGCTTGAACATGTGCTATCTAATAGCAAAAAGGTTTAATGAATCTGGGAGTATTGCCTTGAAAGCGACTAGAGGAAAGGAGTTAGCTTACTTTGCTGATGAACTTCAAGAAAAGGTAGGATATGATATTGAATTAGTTACCATAACTAGACCTTCGGCGTACGGTGAATATGAGCCATACCATTTTGTAAACAGCTATGAAGAATTTGAGAACAAAGTAAGTATAATGTAGTGGGTAGACGATAATACCAAAAGATTTAGATAACACACAGACCCAACAGGATGCCCTAATGGGTCTTTTTTTTTGCACCTTATTTCCATATTATTCAACTAATACCTAATTTTGTGGAATGAAGGACCGTTAGCCCATTCGCCAAAATCTTATTTCATGTTATAATAAGCTTACCATAAGTTATACATAAATTGAAGGGTTCACTAACATATTATATTCTATAAAAGGAGATAACAATGAAGGGAATTATTTTAGCAGGTGGATCAGGGACACGCCTTTATCCATTAACAATGATAACAAGTAAACAACTATTACCAGTATATGATAAGCCAATGATTTATTATCCGCTATCTACACTAATGTTAGCAGGTATAAAGGATATTTTAATTATATCAACACCCCAGGATTTGCCTAATTTTGAGAAGTTATTAGGAGATGGTAGTCAATTTGGAATTACCCTCTCCTATGCGGAGCAACCATCACCAGATGGATTAGCACAAGCCTTTATTATAGGTGAAGAATTTATAGGTGATGATAATGTAGCTATGATATTAGGCGACAATATTTATTACGGTAATGCCTTTACACCAATCTTAAAAGAAGCAACTGAAAATGCTAAAAATGGCAAGGCTACAATCTTCGGATACTATGTCAATGATCCAGAACGCTTTGGGATAGTAGAATTTGATAAGGATGGGAAAGTAATTTCCGTAGAAGAAAAACCAGAAAACCCAAAATCAAACTATTGTATAACAGGTCTTTATTTCTATGATAATAGGGTTGTTGATTTTGCTAAGAAAGTCAAACCTTCCCATAGGGGTGAGCTTGAAATCACAGATTTAAACAGAATGTACTTAG
>CAYUEJ010000285.1:0-2740 GCA_964442565.1 uncultured Candidatus Epulonipiscium sp. | reverse complement strand
GATGAAGAAGGGTGAACCATGGGTAGGATATTATTGGGAGCCAACATGGGTTTTAGGTAAATATGATATGACTTTACTTGAAGAAGAGCCACATGATGAAGAAAAATGGGAAAACGGATATGAAACCACTTTTCCACACATGCCTGTTACGGTAGCTGTTTATAAGGATTTACCAGAAGAGGCACCAGAGCTTGTTGAGTTTTTAAGTAATTATAAAACAAGCAGCCAAATAATAAGTGATGCCCTTGCCTATATGCAAGATAATGATGTTGAAACAAAAGAAGCAGCCATGTGGTTTTTTAAGGAGCATGAAGAACTATGGACATCATGGGTCCCAGTAGATGTAGCAGATAAAGTAAAGGCGGCAATGTAATGAATGGTTTCCCAGATATAATTCAATTTAATATAGGTAAATATATTGATATAATAGTAAATTGGTTAGTTACTAATGCAGAGACGGTATTTGAATCCATAACTCAGGGTACGCTAGGAGTTTTGCTAGCAATCCAAAACTTTATAATGTGGGTGCCCTGGTATATTATTATTTTACTAGTAGTCTTATTAGGACTATATGTAAGTAACTGGAAGTCGGGCCTGATGTACGGAGCCATGCTATTTATAATTGGGGGGATGGGACTTTGGGAGGAGATGGCTATAACACTTGCGATTGTTATTACATCAGTCCTAATTTCAGTAATTATAGGTGTCCCTCTAGGGATTTTAGCAGCCTATAGTAAAAGGGCCTCTACTATAATTAGTCCCTTGCTAGATGCGATGCAGACTATGCCAAGTTTTGTCTATCTGATACCAGCAGTTATGTTCTTTGGGTTAGGAATGGTCCCGGCAGTATTTGCTACCATTATATACGCAACACCGCCAGCTATACGTCTTACAACACTTGCTATAAGAGGGGTTTCACAGGAAATGTTAGAAGCAGCACATTCATTTGGGAGCCCTCCATGGAAGGTTCTATTGCAAGTTGAGTTGCCACAAGCATTCCCAACCATTATGACAGGAATTAACCAAACAACGATGATGGCTATGGCCATGGTTGTTACATCATCAATGATTGGTGCTAAGGGACTTGGACTTAACGTTCTAACGTCAATCAATAGACTGGATATAGCTATGGGGTTTGAGGCAGGAATAAGTATAGTATTTTTAGCAGTTATTATTGATAGGCTTACACAGGGAGTGGCCAATAAATTTAACCATTATAATAAAAGCAATGAATAAGGGCGTGGAAAAATGGAAGTAAAAATAAAGGTCGAAAATTTAATAAAGGTATTTGGTAATAAGCCACAATCTGCCTTAAAGAGACTTAAAAAAGGGAAAAGTAAAGATGAGATTCTAAAGGAGACGGGCCAAGCAGTAGGGGTAAGCGATGTATCTTTTGATGTATATGAAGGGGAAATCTTTGTAATTATGGGGCTATCAGGTAGTGGTAAGTCTAGTGTTCTTCGCTGCCTAAACTTACTAAATAAGCCAACGGCAGGCAATATATATATTGACGGGAAAAATATTGTAAAATATGATAAAAACCAGGTAAGGGAAATGAGGCAAAATAAAATTGCCATGGTATTTCAGCATTTTGGACTAATAACACACAAGACAGTTTTAGCCAATGTGGAGTATGGTTTAGAAGTGAGGGGAATCCCAGCTGAAGAGCGAAAAGAAATCGCAATGGAAAACATTAAAATAGTAGATTTAGATGGATGGGAAGACATGTATCCTAACGAGCTTAGTGGTGGAATGCAGCAGCGTGTGGGCCTAGCTCGTGCACTTGCTAATGACCCAGATATCTTGCTTATGGATGAGCCATTTAGCGCACTTGATCCTTTGATTAGAAGAGAGATGCAGTTAGAACTTTTGAGTTTGCAATCAAAGCTTCAAAAAACAATTATTTTCATTACTCATGATATTAACGAAGCTTTTAAGTTGGGCGATAGGGTTGCAGTTATGAAGGATGCTAAAATAGTTCAGGTGGGTACTCCTGAAGAAATTATAGAATCACCATCTAACGAATATATCGAGGACTTTGTGAAAGATATAGACCGCACAAAGATACTTCAAGCCAAAAATATTATGACAAAATCTACAGCACTTGTATCACTAAAAGATGGTCCTAATGTTGCAGTAAAAGAAATGCGTGCTAATGGAATAGCTAGTGTATTTGTTGTAAACAAGTCTATGATACTACAAGGTATAGTCACTATGGAGGATGCACTACAGGCAGCCAAGGATAAGAAAAAATTAGAGGACATATTAAGAACAGACTATTTTACAACAGACGCTGATGAGTATGTTCAGGAGCTAATAGAGAGAGCATCCCAGACAAAATATCCAATAGCAGTTACTAATGAGGATGAAAAACTCCTGGGGGTAATTGTAAGATCATCTATACTTTCAGGCCTAGCTTAAAATCTAATACACCTTTTTTTATATACCAATCTAATCCTTGGTGATATAATGTATTTATAATTTATATAGATAAGGTGGTTAGTAATATGAAGGTAGGATTGGTGTTAGGTGGTGGCGGTGGGAGAGGGGCATATCAAATAGGAGTTTGGCAGGCTCTTGAAGAGCTAGGAGTCACAAAATATATAAAAGTTATCTCTGGGACATCTATAGGGGCACTTAATGCTATGCTCTTTATGCAGGGAGATTTAGATGTTGCGAAAAAAGCATGGATAAGTTTACATCAAGATGAGATACTCCCGATTAGCAAGAGAGATATTAT
>CAYUEJ010000284.1:0-2746 GCA_964442565.1 uncultured Candidatus Epulonipiscium sp. | reverse complement strand
ACTCCGCTGCACCAAGCCTTGGATGGGATGCAAACTTTCCGTACTGGGCCGTATTTATACATTTCTGTGGGTGTTCTATTCTTAGCCCTATTGAAAAAGACTTTTGAACTATTTCTATTTGATTTTCATATAGCATCTCAAAGGTATCCCTGGCGCTATGGCCTATGGCTAGTATTATCACATCTGCTGGTATAAATTCTTTTTCATTAACTATAACACCATTTATTTTATCTTCCTCTATTTTTATATTTGTTACCTTGGAGTTAAATCTAAATTCTCCTCCTAAGCTAGTAATTGTTTCTCTTATATTAGTTACTACATCCCTTAAGATATCTGTTCCTACATGTGGCTTTTGTTTATATAATATTTCATCTGGTGCTCCTGCCTTAACAAACTCATGTAACACCTTTCTACAGCGTGGGTTTTTTATCTGTGTTGTTAGTTTTCCATCTGAGAAAGTACCAGCGCCGCCCTCACCAAATTGCACATTTGAGTTAGGGTTTAAAATTCCTTCCTTCCAGAAAAGGTCCACATCCTTTGCCCTTTCATCCACCTTCTTACCTCTTTCAAGCACAAGAGGATTATAGCCCCTTTGGGCAAGTATAAGGGCTGAAAAAAGCCCACATGGGCCACTTCCTATAATTATAGGCCTATGTAAAAGAGGTTTATCACCGCTTGCTACTTGCTTATAATTATCTTTTTGTCCCTGAACCTTGTGTATGTTTTTTATGGCTCCTAAAACATCTTCTTCATTTTTTAATTCTACATCTACTGTATAGATAAAATTTATTATGCCTTTTTTACGTGCATCTATGGATTCTTTATATATCTCATATGATATTAAATCATCCGAATTAATCCTAAGTCTTTTGATTAGTTTATCCCTAATCATTCCCTCTTCTTCATAAATTGACAGTTTTATTTCTGCTACTCTTATCATAATCTTACCCCTCTGCATCCAAAATTATGCCACTAATACTGCTACCTCATCGGCCCATTTTATAGATTCTAAATATTCCTTACCTAAAATATTAGTATCGACCTTTTCTTCCCCTGCTATTATTCCTACCTCCCGCCAATCTCCTCTTTCATAGGCCAATAATAACTTGTAAATGGGGTATAGTTCACCTTTTCCCTCAACTAAGGCCTCCCTTATTGATTTAGGCAAATATATCCCTTCCAAAGCCTCATCCATGGTCCTATCAAGCATGGCATCTAACGTACTAAAAAGCCCCATCATGGATGCTTGGTGTTTCATTCTTATAAGTCCCTTATGGAGGATTATTTTTTCTGCAAATTTCGTCCTGACTAAAGACATTTTAACCAGCTCTTTTGGCTTAGATTTCCCCATGTCTTGAAGCATTAGTATACTTATCCATCTTTCTATTTCATTAAAACCCATATATGTTAAACCCATTTTTATAGAATCTATTAAGGTCTTATTAGAACGATAACTAATGACTTTCATAAACCTATAGGCCAGATTTACATCTCTCTCGATTATCTTTGCCAATCTTTGATATGATGGCTCTTCTTTCTTAAGCTCCCATAAAATTTGTGTATATTGATTTTTTGAAGATGTTTTGACGTCCCTCTTATTAACAATACTAGGTTTACTAAAAAAATATCCTTGGAATAAATTAAATCCCATTTCTTTAGCTTGTAAGAACTCTTCCTTAGTTTCAACCTTCTCTGCTAATATTATTTTTCTATCTAATAGTGCTCTTTGTACATCATCTTTTATAGTTTCTAAGGGTGTTTCCATTAAATCAAATTTAATAATCTTGGCAATAGGTACCAGCGGATAATCTTCATATTTTTCAACAAAGTCATCTAATGCTATCTTATAGCCTTTTGACCTAAGCTCTTCTAGTCTAGCAATTAATCTATTATCTACATTAATATTTTCTAGCATTTCTATAATAAGTCTGTCCGGTGAAATTAATTCTATTGAGTCTGAGTGTATAAATTCTTCATCAAAGTTGACAAGTGCGTATTTATTCTCGACAATCCGATCTATTCCCTCCTCAAACAAACCACTTATTACTGTGGCTGTAGCCTTATCTGATGAAACATCTCCAAAAGCTGTAGATTTAATATCTAGTCTAAATAAAAGTTCATATCCAAAAACAGATAATTTTTTATTGAAAATCGGTTGCCTTGCAATAAACATAATTATCCCCTCCTTATATGCCTCCCTTGTATTATACCATCATATTGTCTAAAATATGTTAATTATGTTTATCTTCCTATTTAATAAAAAACAGGAACTTAGATTTACTAAGTTCCTGTTTTTTATTTATTAGTATTCCATTTCAGCTAATCTTTGGTAGCTCTTTAATCTATCTTCAGCATCTTTTGCCGCTTGGTCAAATAAGACTTCTGCATCCTCTGGGAATGATCTTGTTAATGAAGAATACCTAACTTCGCTCATTAAATGCTCTTTATAGTCTGTCGTTGGTGCTTTAGAATCTAAGATAAATGGATTCTTGCCTTCATCAGCTAGTAATGGGTTGTATCTGTACATGTGCCAGTAACCTGCTTCTACAGCATTTTTAGTTACAAGTTGTGCCGAGCCCATTCCTAGGTTCATACCATGGTTAATACATGGTGCATAAGCAATGATTAATGATGGTCCTGGATAAGCTTCTGCCTCTTGCAGAGCTTTGATTAATTGGTTTTGGTTTGCGCCCATAGCAACTTGTGCTACGTATACATAACCGTAAGACATCATCATCATTCCAAG
>CAYUEJ010000283.1:0-2746 GCA_964442565.1 uncultured Candidatus Epulonipiscium sp. | reverse complement strand
AAAGTGGAAAACAGTGGAGATAACAATAAAGATAAGGTAGTTAATGATAAGATTATAACTATAGATATACAAGATGAAATGAAAACTTCATATATAGATTATGCTATGAGTGTTATTGTATCACGAGCATTACCGGATGTAAGGGACGGATTAAAGCCAGTACACCGAAGAATTTTATATGCTATGAGTGAACTTAATTTAACGGCAAGCAAATCCTACAGGAAATCAGCACGTATTGTCGGAGATACAATGGGTAAGTACCACCCACACGGGGACTTGTCTATTTATGATGCAATGGTACGTATGGCACAAGACTTCTCTATTAGATACCCATTAGTAGATGGACATGGTAACTTTGGTTCTATAGATGGTGATAGGGCGGCGGCTATGCGTTACACAGAAGCAAGGCTTGCTAAAATATCAACCAGCATGCTTGAGGATATAGAGAAGGATACTGTAGACTTTAAGCCTAACTTTGATGAATCACTAAAAGAACCTGAGGTTTTACCATCTCACTTTCCTAACTTACTTGTAAATGGCTCATCAGGGATTGCGGTTGGTATGGCGACGAATATACCACCACATAACTTAGCTGAGGTTATAGATGCGGTTGTTCTTATGCTTGATAACTCTATTGGTAATAACGAAGAGCAGGAAGAACGTGATACAAACATAGATGATTTAATTAAGATTATAAAGGGACCAGATTTTCCAACAGGTGCAACAATTCATGGTAAGCTTGGAATTGATAAAGCTTATCGCACTGGTAGGGGTAAGCTTAAAGTTAAGGCAACAGCAGAAATAGAAGAAATGAAAAATGGTAAGCACAGAATTATCGTTACAGAAATACCTTACCAAGTTAATAAGTCTAATCTTATTGAAAAGATAGCAGATCATACCAAAGAAAAAAGAATAGAGGGTATTACGGATCTTCGTGATGAGTCAGACCGTACGGGTATGCGTATTGTAATAGAGCTAAGAAGAGATGCAAATCCTAATGTTGTTTTAAATCAGCTTTATAAATATACTCAGATGCAAGAAACTTTTGGGGTAAATCTATTAGCACTTGTTAATAAAGAACCTAAAACCCTTAATTTAAAACAAATACTAGAACATTATATCGATCACCAAAAAGAGATAGTTACAAGAAGAACACAATTTGATTTAGATAAGGCCCAAAAAAGGGCTCATATTTTAGAGGGCTTACGTAAAGCGTTAGATAAAATTGATTTAGTTATTAAATTAATTAGGGCATCTACCAATGCTCAAGAAGCTAAAGAAAAGTTAATGGATAGCATTGACTTAAGTGAAGAACAAGCTCAAGCAATCGTAGATATGAGATTAAGGGCGTTAACAGGTTTAGAAAGAGAAAGAATTGAAAAAGAATATAATGATATCATGGAACAGGTTAAATACCTTACAAGTATATTAGAGAGTAAGTATGTACTATGTAATGTTATTAGGGAAGAGATAATTGAAGTTAAGCGTAAATATGCAGATGAAAGAAGGACAGCTATTGTTCAAGATGAGGGGGACTATGATATAGAAGATCTTATCGAGGAACAAACAGATGTAATTACCATCACCCATTTTGGTTATATTAAGCGTATGGCTCTTGATATGTATAAGCAGCAGCATAGGGGTGGTAGAGGTATCATAGGTATTAATACTATAGAAGATGATTTTATAGAAAACCTATTTGTAACTAGCAGCCACAATTACATTATGTTCTTTACTAATCAAGGTAAGGCATATCGCATGAAAGCTTATGAGATAGCCGAGTCAAGTAGAACAGCAAGGGGAACTGCTATAATAAACCTACTTGAGCTTGATAAAGATGAGAAGGTAACAGCGGTATTCCCAATTAAGGAATACAATGAGGAATTATTCTTAACGATGGTAACTAAAAATGGAATGATTAAGAAGACAAGCTTAATGGATTTCCAAAACATTAGAAAAGGTGGACTTATAGCCTTAGGCTTAAGGGAAGAAGATGAACTTATGGGTGTATATGTAACGAAAGATACAGACAACATTCTAATAGGTACCCGCCTAGGTAAGGGGATTATGTTCGCAACTAGTGAAGTCAGGCCAATGGGAAGAACAGCTATGGGAGTTCGTAGCATTAGACTTATAGATGATGAAGTTATGGGGGCTACAGTTCCTAAAGAAGGGGAGCAAATTCTAATAGCTACAGAAAAAGGATTAGGGAAACGTACCGAGGTCGGAGAATTTAGATCACAAAGACGTGGCGGTATGGGACTTAAGATAGTAACCCTAACTGATAGAACTGGAGAAGTAGTAGGTTTAACATCGGTAACTGAAGAGGAAGAGCTACTAATTATTACATCTGAGGGTGTTATTATACGTATTGATGTATCACAGATATCTACATTAGGAAGGTATGCCCAAGGGGTTAAGCTTGTTAATATGAACGATGATACACATGTTGTATGTATAGCTAAGGTAGCAAAAAACCTGGAAGATGATGATGAATTAGATGATGAATTAATAGAAGAAGATAGTATTGAAGAGTGATATGAGGAGCTTGGGTTATAACCCAGGCTCCCTTAACATTGTAATGGAATAAGAAGTTTAACAAACTTTAAGAAAGTGGTTGACATAAAGGGAACACTCTGGTAGAATAATGTTTGCCGTCGAAAGATTAAAGGCAGACTAAATAAATGTAAGTTAATTCGGAGAAGTACTCAAGTGGCCGAAGAGGTGCCCCTGCTAAGGGCATAGG
>CAYUEJ010000282.1:0-2749 GCA_964442565.1 uncultured Candidatus Epulonipiscium sp. | reverse complement strand
TAAATCTCTTACATTGACTCATTAATAATAGCGCCTCCTTCTATTTAAGATGCATATTATATATGATGCCAATGTCTTGCTAAATATATACATATATCATAAGATTTCTCTTACTTTAGATACTAGTTCCTTAACTCCTTCTTCTATTAACCTTAAGTCATCCTCCCTAGCATTTCCTTTAAACTCTACTGGCTCTATGAAATCCCAATTCATACGGTGCTTAGTCATAATTTCATCTAGCTCTCTTTGGGCACCACCTGACCAACCATATGAGCCAAATCTAAATGCTTTCCTGCAATTTGCTTTTTTCCTACCAAGCTCATCCAAGGCCGCTGCAAGTGGTGGAAACATTTTATATTCGTAGGTTGGCATGGCAAGAATTACACCTGTTGAATTCCAGACGGATGTAAGTATTGTTCCCATATCTGTATCAGGAACCCTGTGCACATTTATTTTAATATTTTCTGATTCCAGCACTTTAACTGCGTGATTTACAGCCTGCTCAGTCATTCCGTACATAGAGCCCCATATAACAGTTATCTCTTCTTTAGCTATACCTTTTTGGTAGCTTGCATATCTTTCGTAGTCATCTATAATCCTATCTATATTACCACGCCACATGATGCCATGACCTGGTGCGATAATTTTAATTGGTAACTCTTTGCATTTTTGCACCGCTTTGGTAACGAACATAGAAAATGATGCAATAATGTTAGAGTAGTATCTTACGGCCTCTTCTTCGAAGAATACTAGCTCTTCTTCAGTTAGCATATCGTCAAAACAATTATCTCCCACTTTCCCAAATGATCCAAAGGCATCACATGAAAATAGAACTCCTGTTGATGTGTCAAATGTAGCAATAGTATCTGGCCAGTGAACGTTAGGCACGTCTATAAACTTTAATTCATGGCCATTACCTAAATCTAGTGTGTAGTCTTCATTGGTTATTATTATATTTTCAGTGTGGTCATAAAAAGCTTCTAATAGCTCAGCTGACTTTTGACTGCACACAATCTTGAAGTTAGAGTTTATTTTCTTAAAATCTTCAATCCAAGCAGAATGGTCAGGCTCCATATGATTTACAATTAAATATTCTATAGACTCCGGTTTAATATCCAACTCATCCAGTAAGGCGTATAAAGTCTCGGGTGCCCCATCCCATCCGCCAAATCCATCTATGATAGCTGTTTTTTCACCTTTAATAATATATGAATTAATAGAAACCCCATTTGGCATCTCCCATAATCCTTCAAACAAAAACCCCTCAACATTCACTGGTAGTTGATAGGTATTATTTGCAATCTTTATTGTTTTCATTTTAATTCCTCCAATTAGTATTTGTATTAACATCTTTCGACCAACTAAATGATAACGAATATCATTCTTCACCTGATAATTATATCATCCTTACCCTAAATTGCAAGACTCATAAGTTAATATTACATGAAACCTATACTTGTTTCAACTAACATAGGTCTTAAGAAAGGTAACACAAAGGGACCCGGTTATAACCAGGTCCCTTTATGTTATACTAATTGATCAACTAGATGATCAATTTTATTATAGTAGTTGTTTATTTGGTTTTTAATTCCGTCATGCTTTCTAGCTAGCATATAAACTAACTCCCTTAGACTGTATAGGTCATCAAGTAATTGTTCTTTACTATACCAATCCATCCCCATTCGTCTTTCTAGCTGAAAGATGCGAATATTAATATCTTGATCTCTTGCTAGTTCCCCAATTTGCATATTTATATACCCCCAAATATATGATATATATATATTAACACATATACCAAATACTTACAATATATAAACTTACATTAAATGTAATTATTAGCAATCATGTTTTGAATTACCCTTAACCTGCTCTATGCAATCAAGGTAACTCTTTATCTTGCTAATCTCATATGGATTAGCTGTGCTTATCATTTTAATCTTCTCGGTATCAAAGTTCTTAAGTTGCATAATGTAAGAATCATTTAAGATTTCAGAGTGAATGCACCTAAATCCATCCTTATAGTCATTTTTCAAACTTTCTAAAGCTGTATATGTCATTTTTTGATTCACCACCTTAATAATATTATTACCTATATAAAAGTTTTTATACTTTTAGGGTTTTAAAAGTTAAATTGCAGTTTTTTCATTTCTTTTTGTTTTTGCCTCGATTCTATTTCGTGTGTATATATTGATAATGTAATAGCAGGGCTACTATGAGATACGATACTTGCTAAAGTACCGATATTCATCCCGGATGCTATAGAATAAGAAGCAAATGTATGTCTAAATAAGTGAGCATGAATATTGCGCCCTATGGCCTGGGATAGCTCTATCATTAAATCATATAGGGTTCTTGTCGAAATATGAGAATCCCTATTGTTTTTACTAGGAAACAAATAGATACTTTCTTCTTTTTGAAGTCCTAATTCTTCTAGGTAAATCTCATCTTCTTTAAATTGATTAAGCGCTTTATTCAATTTATCGTGTATTGGTATTTTATTATATTTACCCCCCTTAGCCAATATTTCTATTGTGTTATCGTTGGCTGAGATGGATTCGTTTTTTATTGATACTGCCTCGCTTGCCCTGCAACCTGTGTAAAGTAAAATATAAATGATTAACCTGTTACGGCATGCTATATAGAGCATTTCACACTTTCTTGGCATTGTTGTATTTCTGCAAGCCTCAACGTTATTATCCAAATAAGACATTATTAATGCAATTTCATCCGTTTTTAAAATATCTTTAGG
>CAYUEJ010000281.1:0-2749 GCA_964442565.1 uncultured Candidatus Epulonipiscium sp. | reverse complement strand
AAGGAGGTTACCAATTTGTGAAGAATAAGGTAGAAGAAATTAGAAAAGCAGAAGGCATCAGCCAAGCTGATCTTGCTATGGCCTTGGAGGTATCTAGGCAAACTATAAGCTCCCTAGAGAATGGAAGATATAATCCATCCATTATTTTAGCCTTTAAAATAGCACGGTATTTTGGGATGTCCATAGAGGAAGTTTTTATATATGAGGAGGATGATGAATAATGTTTTGCAAATCAATTAGAAACAGGAAAATCTGGAAAGTTTACGTAGTCATAGGGATTATAACTATAATATTTAGCGGGCTACTATCCCAGTATTCTACGGTAATGGATACCCATAATGGGAACATGCTAATTGGGATGTTTTCAGGGCTAGGCAGTGCGCTTTTAACAATAGGTATAGTTAATCTTATTCGTTCCAAACGAATACCAGAGCAGAAGCTACGGAAACAGGAAATAGAGCTAAAAGATGAGCGAAATATTCAAATAATAAGGCTATCATACAGTGTTGGTAATATGACAGCCACCCTGCTTTTAGCCATAATAGCCTTCATATTTGTTGGGATGAATTATATTGTGCCGGCAGTTATTGCTATAGGGGCAATGTATGTTCAGTGGCTAGCGGTTTTTATAGCAGGCAAATACTATAGTAAAAAAATATAATGTATCTAGGGGGTAGGTAGGATGATAGAGGTAGAGGGTATAAGTAAGATTTTTGAAAGGGTCAAAAACGAAAATAGTCCTGGAACTAAGAAAAAGAAGAAAGTCAGGACCAAAAAGGAAGAGTTTTATGCTGTGGAAGATGTTAGCTTTAAGGCAAATGCGGGAGAAATAGTGGGAATCCTTGGTCCTAACGGGGCTGGCAAAACCACACTATTAAGAATGTTAGGGGGTATCCTAACACCTACACGGGGAACCATAAGGGTAGATGGTTATGAGCACATTACAAATTCTAACGAGATTAAAAAACAAATAGGTTTTTTATCAGGAAATACAAAACTATATGAGCGGATTACCCCCCGTGAGTTACTCAATATTTTTGGCCAATTATATGAAATGGATGAGGCAGATATCCAGCATAAAACGGATGAGATATTTAAGATACTACGTATGGATGAATTTGCGGACAACAGAATAGAACACTTATCAACGGGGCAAACCCAAAGGACTTCTATAGCTAGGTGTCTTATTCATTCTCCTAATATTTATATATTTGACGAACCAACACTGGGGCTTGATGTGATTAGTAGCCAGGATATTATAGAATTTATGAAAATAGAAAAAGAAAAGGGGAAAACAGTCCTGTATTCCACCCATTATATGGAGGAGGCAGAAAGCCTTTGTGATACGATTTTAATGATTCACAAGGGTAAAATAATTGGGCAAGGTACCAGTGATGAGTTAAAAAATATCACAGGCACTTCTAATTTAAGGGATGTATTTTTAAGCATTGTGCAGGGGGATGAGCAATGAGAAAAGAAATTGTTAAAGCCATATTTAAGAAGGAAATGTTAGATTTATTTAGGGATAAAAAGACCATTTTTATGACGCTTCTTTTTCCACTTATCTTATATCCCATTATGATGATTGCTGGCTCACAGCTTGCCATGATTAGCCTCCAAGCAACAGAGGAAAAAGAGCAAAATGTAACCTTTGATTTTCAGCCAAGCACAGATTTAATAGAGATTTTAAATAATCATGAGGGGGGATCTGGAAAGGTAAAACTAGTCGGCTCAGAAAACCCTAAAGAGGATTTAGCTGAAGATAAAATAGCCGCCTATGTAGAGGAAGAAAAGTTAGATGGACAAATGTCTTATAAAATCTACATGAAGCAGGCCAAAGATGACTCTTCAAATGCTGCTAATGCCCTAGAACAGGTGTTTAATAAATATAATGCGAAACTGGCCAAAGAACATGTTCAGGCAGCGGGTCTAGATGTAGAAACCACATTAGAACCAATTATTTCAGAAAAGATAGATATATCAAAAGGGGAGGAAATGGCAGGGTATTTATTAGGTATGATATTACCTATTATGCTAATCATAGGTATTTTGTTAGGTGCTACTTATCCAGCAATTGATATTATGGCAGGTGAAAAGGAGCGAGGTACATTAGAGACTTTATTAACACTACCCTTAACAAACCTTGAGTTAATCACAGGAAAATATATGGCTGTGGCAACAATCTCAATTATAACTGCCCTCCTAAATGTTTTGGGAATGATTTTAAGTGCAGGTTACATGATTATATCAATAGAAGCACAAGGGGAAGAATCCATATTAGCCAACATGGATTTAAGCCGGATGATTATACCAGCCCTTGTAGCATTAATAGGTCTTATATTACTAGCACTTTTTATTTCTGCCATTAGTATGTGCGTATGTTCTTTAGCAGGCAGCTTTAAGGAGGCGCAAAACTATATGTCGCCGGTGATGATATTTGGTATGCTTCCAGCCTATGTGACAATGATGCCTACAATTAAGCTAACACCATTAACTGCAATGATACCCATTACCAATGTTGCACTACTAATTAAAGGAGTCCTTACCTTTGAATATGATATAAGTAGCATGTCCATTGTGCTTTTGTCTAACCTAGGCCTTGTAGCCCTTAGTATTTGGTTACTAGCAAAAATGTACCATTCAGAAAGCATTTTATTTAAAAATGGGAAAGGATTTAGTCTCCTAGAAAAAAGAAGCCAAATGATTAAAGGTAAGATGCCCACACTAGGGGACGGGGTAGCAGTATATG
>CAYUEJ010000280.1:1954-2756 GCA_964442565.1 uncultured Candidatus Epulonipiscium sp. | reverse complement strand
TATTTACCTTCATACATCTTCTTATAATAATCCTTATATTCGCCTGAAATAATATTCTCCCACCAGGAACGATTATCCAGATACCATTTGATTGTATCCTTTATCCCATCATCAAATAAGGTAGTAGGCTCCCAGTCAAGTTCCCTTCTTGTCTTTGAAGGATCAATAGCATATCTCATATCATGCCCTGCCCTATCGGTAACATAGGTAATTAGTGACTCTGGTTTTTCTAATTCACTTAAAATAGTCTTTACTACCTCTAAGTTTGTTTTTTCATTATGACCACCAATATTATATACTTCCCCGTCTTTACCATTGTGAAGAATTAAATCTATTGCCACGCAGTGATCCATTACATATAGCCAGTCCCTAACATTTTCACCTTTACCATAGACAGGTAAAGATTCATTGTTATATGCCCTTGAAATAATAAGCGGTATTAATTTCTCTGGGAACTGGTATGAGCCATAGCAGTTTGAACATCTTGAGATTGTAATTGGCAATTTAAATGTTCTGTTGTAGGCTTGTACCAATAGATCTGCTGCTGCCTTTGATGCTGAATATGGTGATGAAGTTTGTATTGGTGTTTCTTCAGTGAAAAATAAATCTGGCCTATCTAGTGGTAAGTCTCCATATACTTCATCTGTTGATACTTGATGGAATCTCTTAACTCCGTATTCCCTTGAAGCATCCATAAGAACTTGGGTTCCTAGGATATTGGTTTTTAAGAAAATTCCTGGGTCTTCTATAGATCTATCTACATGTGACTCTGCGGCAAAATTGACTACAAAATCGAACTTTT
>CAYUEJ010000280.1:0-1899 GCA_964442565.1 uncultured Candidatus Epulonipiscium sp. | reverse complement strand
ATTACCTGCATAGGTTAATGCATCTAAACAGACTATTCTATAAGTCGGATACTTTTCTATCATATGAAATATAAAGTTACTACCAATAAATCCTGCTCCACCTGTTACTAAAATAGTTTTCATAAGTTTATTCCTTCCTTTTTAGAATTAATTATTTTACACCATTTATAGTTCTTCAAAATACCTACTTAAAGCATCTTCCCAATTTGGTAATCTATCAAACCCATTCTCATCCAGTTTTATTTTTGATAATCTTGAACTTTGTGGTCTTCTGGCTTTGGTAGGATATTCTGAGGTTAATATAGGGTTTACATTAATATTGACATTTGCTTTATTAAATATTTCTACTGCAAAATCATACCAACTTGCATAACCCTCATTAACCCCATGATAAGTCCCATATTTTGTTGTTTGAATCATATCACAAATTAATATAGCTAAATCAGGGGTATATGTTGGAGCCCCTATCTGATCATTAATCACATTTAATTCATCTTTAGATTTGGCAAGGTTAAGCATAGTTTTCACAAAATTATTTCCATTTTTCCCATATACCCATGAAGTTCTTATAATGAAATATTTATCTAATATCTCTTTAACGGCTTTTTCCCCTTCTGCCTTAGAATATCCATAATAATTCACTGGGTTTGTTTCTTTATCTTCTAAATAGGGTACTTCACCTTTTCCATCAAATACATAGTCTGTGCTTACATATACCATTTTAGCATCAATTTTACTACAAGCTTCAGCAATATTCTTTGTACCATCTACATTGATGGCGTAACATTTATCTTTATCATCTTCTGCCCTATCTACAGCAGTATATGCTGCACAGTGTACCACAATATCTGGATTGTAATTAAAAATGAATTCCTCAGTTTCCTCTTTATCAGTAATATCAAAATCACCGATATCCACACCCAAATTTTCAATTCCAATGTCATTTAGCCTTTTTACAACATCATAACCTAGCTGCCCCTTAGCACCTGTTACTAGCACCTTAATACTAAAATCAGCATCACTATCTCTTAAAAGTGGTGCATTCAAATCTTTATCCGATAGAATTGGACTTTCAACACCCCAATCAATCCCAATGTCAGGGTCATCGAATCTTATGCTTCTATCATTCTCTTTAGAATAATACTCATCCACTTTATATTGAACTTCTACATCATCTGTTATAGTCAAAAAAGCATGTCCAAATCCCTTGGGAATTAATAATTGTTTTTTATTATCTTCGGATAGCTCGATACTAAACCATTGTTTATATGTATCCGAGCCCTTTCGTAGATCCACTACGGTATCTATAATTTTACCCCTAGTACATCTAATCATTTTTGTTTGTGCCTTCGGATTAGTTTGGAAATGGATACCCCTTAAAGTCCCTTTTTGTGCTGAGTAAGATTGATTATCTTGTACAAAATCAATATTAATACCACTATCACTAAATTTGCTCTTGGTGTAGGTCTCTGTAAACCATCCCCTATGGTCACCAAAAACCCCTGTCTCTATAATTTTTAATCCTTTAAATTTTGTTTCTGTAATCTTCATAATATTGACTACTCCTTCATTTAGTAGTATCTAATATCTTATTTTTCCTTCAGCTACTTTCTTTAAATGTTCACCATAAGGTGATTTTCCATATTTCTCTGCTGAAGCTAAAAGGGTCTCTTTATCAATCCATTGATTGTGATAAGCAATTTCTTCAAGGGCAGAAATTTTAATACTCTGTCTTTTTTCTATCATTTGAACAAATTCAGCTGCCTCTACAAGGCTATCCATAGTCCCTGTATCTAGCCAAGCAAAACCTCTACCTAAAAGCTTAACATTTAGGGTATCATCTTCTAAGTACATTCTGTTTAAATCTGTGATTTCAAGCTCACCCCTATGGGAAGGTTT